>NZ_JAEIMH010000047.1:37282-51597 GCF_016464295.1 Streptomyces sp. N35
CCGCCGGTCCTCGGACCGGCGGGCCGCGCCATGTGTCAGTCCTGCTCGGCCAACTCCCATACGGACACGGCCGATCCGTCCTCGGAGACGGTGTACCAGGTGCCCTCGCCCGCCGGCCGGACCGGTCCGGAGACCGGCTGCGGATAGCTGATCCGGGCCCGAACGGCCATGTCGTCCGTGCCGACCAGCCAGTGGCGTGCCGGACCATGTCCGGCATCGCTTGCCGTGGTGCCCGCGACCACGGTGTCCTCATCGGTGAACGAGGCCTCGAAATCCCAGTACACCCGGCCCCCGGTGCCGAGCTCCGGCACGGCGTCGGCCGCGTCCAGGTCGCGCAGGATCGCGCCGTCGTCGGCCGCGTGCACATACAGAGCGTCCTGCTGGACGTCCGTGGCCAGGAGGTGGCGGCCCGAAGGGCTCACGTCGAGGAGCACGGTCTCGTCGTCGATCTTCCGCACGGACAGGGCACCGCCTTCGAAGCGCCCCCACAGCGCGGGGGACCCCTCCTCGCCCTCGCCGATGCTCAGACCCATCTGCGCCGGGTCGGGGTGCACGGTGTGGAACGAACCCGAGGCCATGGTGCCCGTGCTCACGCGGCCGAGGACCCGGCCGTCGGCGGCGTCGAGGACCAGCCACAGTTCGTCCTCGTCCGCATCCTCCCCGTCGCTCGCGAGCGGGCCGCGCACATGGGCCCAGACGAGTTTGCCGTCGGCGCAGAAGGCGGCCGAGCCGCTGTCGGGGTACGCGTGCTCGCCGTCCTCGCCGGTGTCGTCGGCGTACTCGGCGAACTCCTCGTGCAGCTGAGGGCATTCACCGCCCCAGCACGCGTGCCGCACCTCCCAGAGCGTGGCCCCCGTCGCGTCCACGGCCCGCAGCGCGTGCAGGCCGGCGAACACGGCGATGCCGGCGCCGGGGGAGACGGCCGTCGTGCCGAAGGGGCGCGGCCACGGGGCGGGGAAGCGCACCACGTCGCCCGACGCGGGGTCGAGCAGGGCGAGTTGGGTGTCGGAACGCTGCACGACCAGCCTGCCCCCGGCCGTGTGCAGGACGACGGGAGCGTCGGCGGAGCCGGGCTCCAGCGGAGCCGCGAGTGCGGCGACGAGCCGGGCCGCGCGCTGAGCGGCAGCTCCGTGTATGGGATCGGTGGACATGGACGGCATGCTTCCACACGGGCCGTCCGGGTGTGCTCAGGAGCGCACCGCCGGCCCTTCCACCGCGGCGGCCTCCCCCTTCAGCAGCCGCAGGAACGCCTTCAGGCCGACGATCAGCTCCTCGTTGTCGGACAGCCGGTTCACCTTCTCCTCGAACTCCCGGGCCAGCTCCGCGGAGCGGCGGTCCGCCTCGTCCGCGCGGTGGTGGACCGAGTGCCCCAGGGCGTCGACGGTGCCGCGCAGCTGGGCGAGGGCGCGGTACTGCTCCTCGGTCTTCTCCTCGAGCAGCTTCATTCCGCTTACGGCGCGGTCCACCCGTATCCGCAACTCCGCCACGTCGTCGCGCGGGAAGGTCACATCGCGCAGCAACCGGCCCAGCCGGCCGCGCAGTTGGGCGAAGTAGGCGCCCGCGGGCCGGAACGCGGTGCTCAGGAGGAAGAAGCCCGCGGCCCAGTAGCCGACGGCCCGGCCGGCGAACAGGCCCGCGGTGAGCACCACGGCGGCCGTCACGACATGGCCCGCCACGGCCACCCGGAGCATCATGCGGGCGATCCGGCGGGCCTCGGTGTCCCGCTCCTTCGGGACCGCGAGGCCCTTCTCGCGGCTGATCGCGATCTCGGCGAGGACGGAGTGCGCCCGGAAGTAGAGGTTCCAGGGCGCGGTGAGGAGCAGAAGCAGCCAGAGCAGCCCGAGGACGGCGGCCCCGACACCGAGCACGAGCCCGGGCGGTGCCCCCACCGCGTAGGCGATGACGAGCGCGAGCACTGCCGCTCCCGCGATGGCGAATGCCCCCAACACCTTGCCCATGGCGCCCCCTTCGAGCCCGGCCGGTCCTGGGAGCATGGTCGCGCGCACGGCCGCGCACGGCATGAGTACGCCTACTCATGCCGTGACTGTCGCCCAGGCTCCTGCCGGGAAGGGGCCCGGCGACGAGGTCACCCCAGCTTCACCGTGATCTTCTGCGTGGCGCCCGCCGTCCCGCTCAAGTTGCCGAATACCAGCTTCAGTTGGGCCCCTGTGGTCGCCGAGGTCACGGTCGCCGGCTTGGCGGTCACGGACGCGACGGCCCGGTTCCAGGTCAGTGTCAGGGCGGTCTGCATCCGCATCGGATCGCTGACACAGATGACCGCCGTACCGTCGGACTTCTCCGTGATCATCACGCTGCACGGTGCGCTCGCGGTCAGCGCCCCCACGGTCCCGCCGAACCAGAAGTTCACCCCGGTGAACCCGAGCGCCGGCACCCGTACGCCTTGCTGGTCGTCCGTGTTGGCGAGGGTCTGCAGCCAGGCGGTGTCGGCCGCCCGGGCCGAGGTCTGGGCCGTGGTCGCGCCCGGCATCACCAGATACGCGTACGAGGCGTCGGTCGGGTTGTAGCCGTGGTCGGCGTACAGGGTGAGGTACTTGCGGTTGAGGGCGGTCGTCGAGCCGCCCCTGTTGATGTCGCTCCACTTGCCGCTGCGGGAGTCACGCAGCGCCTTGAGCGTCGCACCGCCGGGGAACACATAGCCGCCGTGCCCGCCGATGTGTGCCCACTTCGCGCCGGTCAGCGTCTCGGACCAGGGGTACGTGGCCGGCTTGAGCGTGCCGTCGACGGTGAAGCCGTGGTTACCGGTCGGGCCGAGATTACGGTTCTCCACCGTCGTCTCGACGACCGCGCCGTCCGTGCACTGGATGTTCGCGCCGAGGCAGACGATGGCGTCGTCCAGGCAGAACCACGACTTCTTCGCCATCAGCGTGGACTGCAGACCCCTGAGGTACTGGCCGACGGAGGCCCGCTGCCCGTCCGTCGCCCCGCCCACCCAGTTGACGTCCGGCATCGACGCACCCCAGTCGCCGCCCGCCGCGTCGGCGAGCACCTTGCGCGAGGCCGTGATGCCCGGCAGGCGGTACGGGTCGACGGTCGGCCAGAACGCGTCGCTGTACTGCCCGTTGGCGTAGTCGGAGCCCCACCAGTACAGCATTCCGGAGCCCGTGTGCCAGCCGCGCAGATTCTCCCCGTTGCCGGTCTCGTAGTACGTGATCCGCTTGTCCGCCATGCTGAGCGACGCGGCCCAGCCGGGTCTGCGGTGCGTCGCGCGGGCCATGTTCGGGAAGAGCCGGTGGCCGGCGGGCTCGGCGAGCGGGGTCACGGTGGAGTCGTTCACGACCGCGTGCAGCCGCGACAGGCTCACCACGTTCATCGACGGGTTCTGCAGCGGGGGACTGTAGTAGTCGCGCTGGATCCAGCCCTTCACCAGACCACGCCAGCGCGCCTTCTCCGTGGCGCTCGCACCCTCCGCGAGCAGCACGATCGAGGCGAGGATCGAGTGGCCGCGCAGATGGTCGTTCTGCATCACCGCCTTGGGGTCGGTGGCGGAGATACCACGGCTGATAGCGCGCCCGGACACGTTGTCCATGATCAGGCCGTTGTAGAGGAACGGCGCCCACGCGTTCTCCACGGCGTCGAACACGATCTGCCGCTTCGGATCCGTGACGGCCCAGGTCGATCCGGCGAGCAGCGCGAAGAGCATGCCGAGCCCGCCGAGCAGCACGGAGCCGTAACTGCCGGTGTACGGGACGGTGGTGTGCTGGATGAACGAGCCGTCGGCGTACAGCCCGTCGCCGCCCGTGACGTACGGGAAGACGGGCGAGAGCGCGTCCCGGCCGAGCGCGATCTTCGCCGAGTTCGCGCCGACGACGCCGCGCAGGATGAGGACACGGCACAGGTCGACGCGGTTCGCGCCCGTGGACGTACCCGTGTAGTTGGCGACCGCCGAGTCCGGGACGAACTTGTCCACGGCCCGGCAGTAGTTGGCTGTCTGCGTCGCGGAGAGGTGCTCGTACATCAGGACGCAGGTGTCGAGCAGCGCCTGCGGGGCGCCTATCTGCCAGCTGTACCAGTTGCCGAAGCGGGTCTGGTTCTCGTTGTAGACCCGCGCGTAGAGGTGGTCGAGCCCGGTGAGGATCGCCGTCTTGAGCGCCGCGTCCCCCGTCAGGCCCGTGCCCTGCTGGCAGTACGCCTGGGCCATGGTGTGCAGCCGTATGTAGCTCTCGGCCATACGCCCTGAGTAGCCGAACGACTCCTGGTCGGTGTCCGGCTCGGGGTCCGCGAAGTCCAGGTCGGGCCAGAGCGAGCCGGTGGCCGGGGCCATGCTCGCGCGGTGGGCGCTCGCGCTCGTACCCAGTTCGGCGAGCTTGGACTTGAAGGGCTCGGCGGTCGGGCTGAAGCCCGAACCGAGCAGCAGCGTCCGCCACTTGGCGCGCAGGGTGTCGTGCTCCGTGGCGCCGTGGGCGACCCCGGCGAACAGCGGGGTGCCCAGTGCGAACGCGCCGAGCGATGCGGCGCCGGTGGCGGCGAGGAGGGTACGGCGGGACCAGGATCGCGTCATTGCGGTCTCCGGAGGGGGAGGAGGAGGGGAAGGCGAGGGGAAGGCGAGGAGGAGGGGAGGGTGAGGGGAAGGCGAGGAGGAGGGGCCGGGTGGTACAGAGCGCGGTGGCGTCGGCGTACTTCGATGTACACCGACGCCACCACGCGTCACAAGGGTTCGTGTCCGGCCTCGCTGCTCAGACGGTGCGCACCTGCACCTTGTGCGTGGCGCCGTAACTGCCGCTCAGATCACCGAAGGTGAGCTTCAGCTCGCGGCCCGTCTCCACCGAGGTCACGGTGCCCGGCTTGCTCGTCACCGACCTCACCGGCCGCTTCCAGGTGAGCGTGAGACTGGTGACCGTACGGGTGGGATCGGAGACGCAGATCGTCGCGGTGCCGTCGCGCTTCTCACGGATCTGCACGCACACGGGCGCGCTCGCCGTGACCTTGCCGACGGTCCCGGCCTCCCAGAAGTTCACCCCGGTGAAGCCGAGCGACGGGACCCGGACCCCTTGCTGCTGCGGGGAGTTCGCGGTGATCTCCAGCCAGTCGCGGTCGAGCGCGCGGGCGGCGGTGCGGGCCACGCTCGCGCCCGGCAGCATGACGTATGCGTACGCGGCGTCGGCAGGGTCGGTGCCGTGGTCCTGCCACAGCGTGAGGTAGCGCCGGGTGAACTCCTTGGGCGAGCTGCCTCGGTTGATGTCCTTCCAGGCACCGGTGCGCTCCTCGCGCAGCGCGTTGAGGGTCGTGCCGCCCGGGAAGACATAGCCGGCGTGCCCGGCGACATGGGCCCACTTCGTGCCCGAACGCCGGGTGCTCCAGCCCTGCGTGGTGGGCTGCGGGCGGCCGTCGAGCAGCAGCCGGGGCGCGCCCGAAGCACCGAGGTTGCGGTTGTCGACCACCGTCTCCACGCCCGCGCCGTCGGCGGAGGTGATGCCGGCGCCGAGGCAGACGACCGCGTCGTCCAGCCAGAACCAGGCCTTCTTCGCGGTCATCGTCGAGAAGATCCCGCGCAGCCGCTGGCCCGTCGTGCCGAACTCGCCGTCCGTCACCCCGCCGACCCAGGCGAAGTCCGGTTTCGGGCCCGCCCAGTCGCCGCCCTGGCCGTCGGTCAGCGGCTTCTTGGAGACGGTGATGCCGGGCAGTCGGTACGGGTCGACGGTGGGCCAGTAGTGGTCCGCGTACTGCTCGAGGCCGTGGTCCGAGCCCCACCACTGCAGCCAGCCGGAACCGGTGTGCCACATCCTGAGGCCCTCGCCGTTGCCGGTCTCGTAGTGCGAGATCCGGGTCGAGGCCATGCTGAGCGAGGCCGCCCAGTCGCGGCGGCGGTGCGTGAGCCGGTCCATGTTCGGGAACACCCGGTGCTCGACCGGCTCGGGGGCCGGCTTGATGGAGTCGTCCGCCTCCAGCTCGTACAACTGCGAGGTGCGAAGCAGACTGAGCTTGGGGTTCTCCAGGGCCGTGCCGTAGTAGTCGCGGCGCATCCAGCCCTTGACCATCGCGTTCCAGCGGGCCTGCTGCTCGGGGCTCGCGCCCTTGCCGAGCAGCACGATCGAACCCATCACGCCGTGCGAGCGGTTGTGGTCGTCCTGCGGCAGCTGGAAGGGGTCGCTCGCGACCAGACCGCGGGTGACGCCACGGCTGGACACGTTGTCCATCATCAGGCCGTTGTAGACGAACGGTGCGATCGCCCGCTCGACCGTGTCCAGGAACTGCTGCGCACCCGGGTCGGCCACCTGCCAGGCCGAGTCGCGCAGCAGTGCGAAGAGCCGGCCGAGCCCGTCGTTCAGCACGGCGCCGTAGCCGCCGATGTAAGGGATCGAGGTGTGCTGGATGAACGAGCCGTCGGCGTAGTAGCCGTCGCCCGTGGTGACGAACGGGAAGACGGGGGAGAGGGAGTCACGGCCGAGCGTGATCTTCTGTTCGCTGCCGCCGACGACACCGCGCAGGATCATCGCGCGGCACAGGTCCACGCGGTTGGCGCCGGTGGACGTGCCCGTGTACTTGTCCATCACGGAGTCGGGCACGAAGTGGTCCACGGCCCGGCAGTACTTGGCTATCTGCTCGGCCGTGAAGTGCTCGAAGAGCAGCACCGCGATGTCCATCAGGGACTGCGGGGCGCCGATCTGCCAGTTGTACCAGTTGCCGTAGCGGGCCTGGTTCTCGTTGTAGACCTGCGTGTACAGATGCTCGACGCCGGCGATCACCGCGTCCTTGAGCCCGGCGTCACCGGTCAGCCCCGAGCCGGGCTGCGCGTACGCCTCGGCCATCGTGAAGAGCTTGCCGAAGCTCGACTGGATCTGGCCGGAGAAGCCGTACGACTCCTGGTCGGTGTCCGGCTCGGGGTCCTTGTAGACCATGCCCGGCCACAGCGAGCCGTCCGCCGGGGCCATGGTGTCCCAGTTGGCCTTGGCGTTCGTGCCGAGCGTGGCGAGCTTCGACTTGAAGGGCTCCGCGGTCGGGCTGAAGCCCTCACCGAGGATCAGCGTCCGCCACTTGGCGCGCAGCGCGGCGAAGTCGTCGGCGGTGGCCTCGCCGGTGAGCGCCTGTGCGCTGCCGGCGGTGGACGTACCGGTGAGACCGAGGGCTAGCGCAGTGCCGCCGCTGGTTGCTAGAAAACCGCGGCGGGACCAGGACGTCTTCATGGAGAACTCCGGAGGGACGTACGACTGGGGGCAGGAGCAAGCGGTTTCTAGCACGCATTCGTTCAAACGCTCAATAGATCGAGCAGAGTTGAACGTTTCGATCGTTCAATCCCACGAAGCCTCTGTTCAGTTAGGGAGGAAATGCGCCCCCGATGCCCCCCGATGCGTCCCTGCGTCAGTGCACGTCGCTCGGATTGAAACCGAACGCGTCGTCCGCGGCATTCGTACGGAAAGTCTTCTCCGCCTGAGGGCCGCTGTCGATGCGCCAGTTGCTCTCCTTGTTGATGTTGAACCAGATGAAGCCGAGCACATCGTCGCGCGAGGCGACGCCCTGGAACAGGCTGTTGATGTCGGAGGCCTTGCGGCTGCCCGGCTCGGACCCCGTCTCGGGGATGAGGAAGGGCTTCTGCGTGAAGGTCCGGATCTCGTCCATCGTCGAGCCGTACAGCGACTTGAAGGTGCTGGGCCCGTTCTTGACGTAGTAGCCCACGACGCCGACCCAGTCGACGTAGTCGTCGCCCGGCCAGTACGGCTTCAGCTTCACGTCCGGCACCGGGAGCGTGATGTTCGCGCTCCAGGTCCAGATGACGTTGCTCGCGCCCTCGTCCTTGAAGAGGTCGTGCACGTGCTTCCACGCCGCCACGAAGTCCTTGGCGGAGGCCTTGCCCGAGCCCCACGGGTACCAGTTGCCGTTCATCTCGTGCCCGAAGGTCATCGCGATCGGGACGTCGAGCTTGCGTACGTTCTTCGCGTAGTCGCGGATGTACGCGTCGCTCTTGCCCGCCGCGATGGAGGAGAGTGAGGCGTCGAAGGGCTCCCAGTTCATGAAGGGAAGCGCACCCTTGGCCCAGATGTCCTTGGCCTCGGCGGAATTGAAGGGAGTGTTCCAGGCGACGAAGTACCCGACGAGGTTGGGGTTCTTCCCGGCCGCCTTCGAGAACTCGTCCACCGGCTTGAGTGAACCGGGAATACCGTCTGCGGCCATTCCCAGATACTTCTTGTCGGGGTGCAGAAGCGGCTTTATGTTGTACGCGTCCGAGCTCGCCGTATCGGCGTTCATCGAGCCGGCGGCGTTCGAAGCGCCGGCACCGCAGCCGGCGACACCCAGGAGGAGCGCCCCCAGGGTCAGGGGGATGGCGACGGTACGCAGAGGCTTCATGGGGCCGGACTTTCTGGGTCGGTTCGCGGAACACGGGCGACACTCCAGGCTAGGCAGCCCGCGGTGCGCGCGGTATCGGCCGGAGGGCGGGGCGTGCTCTGAGGTCCTGTCGTCCTTACGGCCGGGAATGCCGGGACCAAGGTCCGTAAATTCTCCGTGAGAGCCGCGTCGGAGCGGGATAAATTCGCAAGGCCAGAATGAGTGCGCCCGCATTTCCGGGTCCCGAACCGGGGGATCTCCGGCCTTTTCCGGCCCGTCGCATTCCCCATAATCGACTGGGCCTCTCTGTGCCCGCAGCACATTTCGGCATCCCGCCGCAACCGGCAACCGGCAACCGGCAACCGGCAACCGGCAACCGGAAACCGGCAAACCGGCCACCGGCTCACCGGCATTCCACCTGACACCGAAGGAAAGACCATGGGCACCAGCGGAACCCTGTCTCCGCCCGGCGGCATCGTCGCGCCGCCGACGGACCAGGAGGTGTACGCCTATCTCGGGCCTCAGCGGCGCTGGGTCCTGCTGTGCATGTCCGCCTCCTACGTCTTCGGCGCCGTGACGCTGTTCCTCTTCGCGCTGCGGGCCCCGGTGCTCTACGGCTTCATGGGCATCCTCGCCCTCAACTCCGTGGCCTGGCTCCTCGCGAGCATGGACGGCCAGAGCAGGCGGCGGGTGACCCGCGAGGGCCATGAAGCCGTGCTGCGCGGCTGGGCGCCGGCGGACCCGCCGAGCGTCGACATCTTCCTGCCCTCGTGCGGCGAACCCCTCGACGTGCTGCGCAACACCTTCCACCACGTCTCCCGGCTCGACTGGACCGGACCGCTGCGCGTATGGGTCCTCGACGACTCCGGCTCGCACCAAGTCCGCACCCTCGCCGGGGAGTTCGGCTTCGAGTACCGCAGCCGCCCCAACCGCGGGTACCTGAAGAAGGCCGGCAACCTCAACTACGGCCTGGAGCACTGCGACGGCGAGTTCGTCACGATCTTCGACGCCGACTTCTGCCCGCGGCCCGACTTCCTGCACCACCTCATGCCGTACTTCGACGACCCGGGCGTCGGCATCGTGCAGAGCCCGCACGTCTTCGACACCGGACGTGAACTGTCCTGGATCGAGCGGGCGTCGGGCGCCTGGCAGGAGATCTTCTTCCGCTGGCTGATGCCCTCGCGCGACGCCGAGTCGGCCTCCATCTGCTGCGGTTCGAACGCCGTGTACCGCCGCTCCGCGCTCCGGATCACCGACGGGTTCGCGAAGATGGAGCACAGCGAGGACATGTACACCTCGATCGCCATGGCGCAGCACGGCTTCGCCACCCGCTACATCCCTGTACAGATCGCCAAGGGTCTTTCTCCGGACACCCTCTCGGCCGCCGTCAACCAGCAGTACCGCTGGTGCATGGGCAATCTGCAGCTCATGGTGAAGCGCGACTTCTACCGGATGAAGATGTCCTGGCGCGCCCGCGCCGCCTACTTCAGCGGCTTCGCCAACTACATCGCCGGCGCCATCAACGTGTACGTGATGCCGCTGCCGATGATGATCATGTACTGGTTCGCGCCGGGGGACATCCGGGCCTGGCACGTCCTTCCGCTGCTCGTGCCCGCCTGGGTCTTCCTCGTCCTGCTGCCGTCGGTGGCCACCACCCGCTGGCGCTTCGACGCGCTGCGCGGCACCACCCTGTTCAGCGTCGCCCACGGTGTGGCGTTCCTGCATCTGCTCAAGCGACGGCACAGCGAATGGGTGCCGACCGGTGCGGCGAAGAAGCGCAACCCGCTCGCGCACACCATCAGCAAGGTCGCGGTCGTCTGGTTCTCCCTGGTCAACCTGGGCCTCATCGCGGGCGCCGCCTACGCATCCGTGAACGGCGGTCTGGCGCACGTCTGGGGATCGATGGTCTTCGTCCTCTCGTACGTGGCCATCACCGGCCCCGTCATCCGTGAGGCGCTGCTCACCCTGCGCCCGTCCCCGGCCCTCGCCCGCAATCCCCTCCTCGCCAAGGAAGCAGCATGAACCACTCGCAGAGCTGGCCCAGCGGGCTCGCCATCACCTCGGTCCTCGTCCTCATCGCGTTCCTGGCCACCGGCTGGGCCGACCCCATGATCACCTGGCTCACCAAATGAAGTTCAGAACAGACATCGAGGGACTGCGGGCCGTCGCCGTCCTCGCCGTCGTCGGATTCCACGCCGGTATCCCGTACTTCACCGGCGGCTACACCGGAGTGGACGTCTTCTTCGTCATCTCCGGATTCCTGATCACCGGGCTGCTCGTCAAGGAGATCCGGGAGACCGGTCGCGTCCGCATCGCGGAGTTCTACGCACGCCGTGCCCGGCGCATCCTGCCCTCCGCCGCGCTGGTGCTCGTCGCGACCCTGCTCGCGAGCTGGTTCATCCTGACCCCGCTGCGCCGTCCCGACGTGGCCTGGGACGCCATCACCTCGGCGTTCTCGATGGCCAACTGGCGGTTCATCGCGCACAACACCGACTACATGGCGGCCGGGCAGAGCCAGAGCCCGCTGCTCCACTTCTGGTCGCTCGCGGTCGAGGAGCAGTTCTATCTGCTGCTCGCCCCGCTCCTGTGGCTGCTCGCCCGCAGGTTCCGCCGCGGCATCGCCCCGGTGCTGCTCGTGGTGACCGTGGCCTCCTTCGCGCTCAGCCTGTACTGGACGCAGCTCAACCAGAGCCTCGCCTACATGGCCTCGCCCACCAGGGCCTGGCAGTTCGGGCTCGGCGGGCTGCTCGCCCTGGTCGCGTGGGCACCGCGCCGCAGGCTCACCGCGCACACGCTCGGTGTGCTCGGCGCCGGAGCCGTCGTCGCCTCCGTCGTGCTGTTCACCTCCACGACCCCGTTCCCCGGCTGGGCCGCCGTGCTGCCGACCCTCGGCGCGATCGCGCTGATCGCGGCCGGACCGCAGGGCGTGATCGGCCGGGCGCTGTCCCTGCGGCCGATGCGCAAGCTCGGTCAGCTCTCGTTCGCCTGGTACCTGTGGCACTGGCCCGTGATCGTCCTCGTCGACGCCGCGGCCGGCGAGCAGCCCTGGCCGGTCAAGACCGCGCTGGGCGTGGCCAGTCTGCTGCCCGCGTGGCTCACCATGCGGTACGTGGAGCGACCGCTGCGGTACGCGAAGGCGCTGCGGCAGGGCGCACGGCCCAGCCTCAACCTGGGACTCGCGGCCACGGTCCTCCCGCTCGTCGCGGCCCTCGCGGTCGGCAGCGGTTCGCTGCGCGAGCTGACGGGCGGTCTGACCAATCTGCAGCTGATCGGCGCGACCAGCGGCTCCCACCTGATCACCGACCCGGTGACCGGCGGCCTCGTGCCCAGCCCGCTCGACGCCTCCACCGACTACCCCCGGTCGGGCAAGTGCGAAGTGGCTCCGGACGGGACGACCAGCCCCGAGTGCCTGTTCGCGCACACCGGGTCGAAGGACCGTGTCGTCCTGTTCGGCGACTCGCACGCCGACCAGTGGTTCCCGGTCGCCCAGGACATCGCGCAGCAGCACGGCTGGGCGCTCGAAGACCTCACCAAGATGGGCTGCCCGGCCGCCAAGATGACCGTGCACAGCCCGCAGCTCGGCCGTGAGTACACCGAGTGCGACACCTGGCGCGCGAACACCCTGAAGCGGATCGCCGAGGGCCCCAAGCCCAAGATGATCATCGTCGGCGAGCTCAACCAGTACGGGAAGTCCGCCGAGGACCTCGCCAAGGCATGGCAGCCGACGCTCAAGGCCCTCACGGCCACCGGCGCACCCGTGGTCTACCTCCGGGACACCCCGATGCCGGGCAAGGACATCCCGGACTGCGTGTCCGGAGCGGACGACCCCTCGGAGTGCGACTTCCCCGCCAAGCCGGCCCTGCGCCGGGACCTGATCGCCGAGCACCCGCCGGCGGGCGTGCACGTCGTGGACGTCGTCGACACGGTCTGCCCGGACGGCGAGACCTGCCCGGCGGTCAAGGACGGCGTCCTCCTGTACCGCGACGACTCGCATCTGACCAACACCGCGGCGAAGGCGCTCGGCCCGCGGATCGAGGCACAGATCCAGCGGCTCGGGCTCTTCGGGTAGTCCGCCGTGACCTCCCCGTACACGCGCTTGCGCACGCGCCTGCGCACGCGCCCCCGCACCCGCCCGCGCACGCGGATCGGCACCGTCATCGGGCGGTGCCGTCCGCCGGCGGTGCTCACCGTGGTGATGCTGCTCTGCGCGGTGGCGGCGTGCGCGGGCAGCACGGAGCGGGCCACCACCGGGCAGCAGGCCGGCCATTCCACGTGGCACGAGGTGTTCCGCGACGACTTCACCGGCCCGGCGGGCAGTCCGCTCTCCGCCGCCGACTGGCGTCATGACGAGGGCTACTGCTACCCGGGCTGCCCGGCCGCGAACTGGGGGACCGGTGAGATCGGCCGGCACACCGACTCCACCGCGAACTCCTCCCTGGACGGCGCGGGGCACCTGGCCATCACCCCCCTGCGCGCACCCGACGGAACCTGGACATCGGCCCGTATCGAGACCCAGCGCTCCGACTTCGCCGTACCGCCCGGCGGCACGCTCCGTATCGAGGCCTCCATCAAGCTCCCCGAGGTCGACACCGTCACGGGCAAGGGCTACTGGCCCGCCTTCTGGGCCATGGGCGAGCCGATCCGCGGCAACGGCTACCAGGGCTGGCCGCAGTGGGGCGAAGTCGATGTGATGGAGCAGATCAACGGCCGCCCCGAGGTGTACTCCGCTCTGCACTCGGGAGTACCCGGCCGGAACCAGAGCCACCAGTCACCGCCGTTCTCCTGCCCCACCTGCAGCAGCGGCTTTCATGTGTACGCGGCCGAGATCGACGCCCACGAGGTGCGGTACTACGTCGACGGCGTGCTCCATCACCGCGTCACCGAGGACGAGTTGGGCGCGCAGGCCTGGCGGGACGCGACTCAGCACGGGATGTTCCTGATCCTCAACGTCGCCATGGGCGGCAACTGGCCCGCCCAGCTCGGCGGCGGCCCCGACACCGGCACGGTCCCCGGCCGGCCGATGCTGGTGGACCACGTGTCGGTGTCGACGCGTTGAACCTGCGTCCGGCCCGGCGCATGAACTCCCGGTCCCGGTGGATAGATTCGCCTCATGTCTTCGATACCCGGACCCGGCGGAGCGCCGCAGCCGAACCCCTATCAGCAGCCGTCCACCCAGCCTCCGCAGGCTCCGGTCCAGCAGAATCCGTACGCCCAGCAGGCCCCGCCGCCGTTCCCGCAGCAGACGCCGCAGGGCGGCCCGCCCGCAGGACCGCCCGGCTTCGGGCCGCAGTATCCGGTGCCCACGCCGGCGCCGCGCAAGTCGATCCCCGGCTGGGCCTGGGGGATCGGCGGCGTCGTGCTCGCCTCGGCCGCCTGGGCCGGAACGCTGTTCGCCACGGGCACGCTGTGGGCGAGCGGTGACTTCGGCGGGCACGCGTACGAGAAGGACCTGTGCTCGGTCGCCCAGCTGTCCTCCTTCGAGGGCCGCTACGAGAAGGGGACCGAGAAGAACGACGAGACCAAGTACTCCTCGAAGCGGCCGACGGTCGACCAGAGCTACTGCAGCTTCGATCTGAAGGACAAGCAGTCCACGGACGAGTACTCGAGCACGTACATCACCTACAACGCCACCTGGCACAAGGCCACGGACCCGTCGGCCGAGTACGCGGACCTCGCCAAGTCGAACGAGGACTACGACTACGAGGGCTCCAAGACCGTCGTGACGCGGCTCGACGGCATGGGTGACGAGGCGTGGCTGACGACGGAGACCGGCGACACCGACAAGGAGCTCAACCGGATGGAGGTGAACGTCCGCGAGGGCTGGTTCACCTTCCGGATGAGCTGGAGCGACTACAGCGCCTCGTCGTCCGGGGACAGCAAGGTCCCGTCCGCCGAGGACGTGGAGAAGTGGCTGGTCGCCGATGCGAAGGCGACGCTCGAGAAGCTGCGCTGAACTCCCGCAGAGGGCGCGGGAGGCGGCAACCCCCCCCCCCCCCCGGGTTCCGCCCCGGCGGGCTGCCGCTCCCCCCCGCCCC
>NZ_JAEIMH010000047.1:51607-52793 GCF_016464295.1 Streptomyces sp. N35
CGACCCCCGGAGGGGGGGGGGGAGCCCACCCCCCCCCCCCCCTCGGGCGTTTCCGGCTCAGGCGGTCTGCCGCTCCGCCGCGTCCACGGTCTGCCCGAGCAGCACCGCGATCGTCATGGGGCCGACACCGCCCGGCACCGGGGTGATCAGACTCGCGCGCTCCGCGGCCGAGTTGAAGTGCACATCTCCCACGTTGCCCGGGTTGTAGCCCGCGTCGACGACGACCGCGCCCTCCTTGATGTCCTCGCCGCGGATGAACTCCGGCCGGCCCACGGCCGCGACCAGGATGTCCGCCTCGCGGATCACCTCGGAGAGGTTCGTCGTACGCGAGTGGCAGTACGTCACCGTCGCGTTGCGCCCGAGCAGCAGCAGGCCGACGGGCTTGCCGAGGATCGCGCTGCGGCCGACGACCACCGCGCGCTTGCCGGTCGGGTCCACGCCGTACGCGTCGAGCAGCCGCATGATGCCCCCCGGCGTGCACGAGGCGAAGCCCGGCAGACCGAAGCCCATCGCGGCGAAGGACGTCATGGTCACGCCGTCGACGTCCTTCTCGGGCGCGATCGCCTCGAACGCGGCGCGCTCGTCGATGTGTTCGCCGACCGGGTGCTGCAGCAGGATGCCGTGCACGTCGGGGTCCTCGGACAGCTCGGTGAGGGTGGCGACGAGCTGCTCGGTGGTGATGTCCGCCGGGAGCTCCACATGGCGGGACTCGATACCCGCCTTGGCACAGCGGTTGCGCTTCATCTTCACGTACGTGACGGAGGCGGGGTCCTCGCCGACGAGGACGGTGGCGAGGCAGGGCGCCTTGCCGGTGCGCTCGGTGAGTGCGGCGGCCCGGGCGGCCGTACGTTCGCCGATCTCGCGGGCGAGGGCGGTGCCGTCCATGAAACGGGCGGTGCGGGGGGTGCTGGTCATGGGTGCTCCTGAGCGTCGGAGGGTTGTCTCGATCGCCCAGGCGCGCGGCAGGTGCTTTTGCTGCGGCGTGCGGATGCGCCGGGCCGCTCCCCGGTGGTGCTCCACCTTTTGCGCCAGTCGCGGCCTCATTCAGGGTAAGGGACGGTGCGGCGCCGTTGCTGTCCGGGTGCGGTTTCCGTGGGGGGCGCCTGCGGCGGGCCTTTCTCCCCCCCCCGCCGCTTCCCGAAACCGCGGGCCGTCCCCCGCCCCCCCCCCCCCCCCGGGCGCCCCA
>NZ_JAEIMH010000047.1:52803-58458 GCF_016464295.1 Streptomyces sp. N35
GGGGGGGTTCGGGGGGGGGGCCCCTGGGGGGGCCCTTTCCCCCCGCCCCCCCGCTCCCCGAACCCGGGGCCCCGCCCCGAACCCCCCACGCGGCGGAGCCGCAAAATGTCACAGCCGAACTTCGTTCGGATCTGCTCAAACGCCGCAGGGGCTGAAAGATCGCCTCAAGCGCCGGCGGGGCTGGGTTACAGCCCGAACCTCGACGGATCCTCAGCCAGTGCCCCGATCCGGCCCGCAGGATCCTCGAGCAAGCGCCGGGCCGTCAGGTCCATGAAGCCGCCGACAGCGGTGACCTCTGCCGAGACCGTGCCATCCACCTTGCGGATCACCTGCGCGAGCCGGAACGTCTTGCCCGTACCCCACTCGAACCCGCAGGTCACCTCGACCTTGTCCCCGGCGCGCAGCTCGCGCTTGTAGCGGATCGTCGTCTCCAGGACGACCGGGCCGATGCCGGCCGCCTGCAGATCCCGCTGACGGATACCCGCCGCCTCGAACAGCTCCCAGCGCGCATGCTCCGCGTACTGCAGATACACGGCCTGGTTGAGGTGCCCCTGCACATCGGTCTCGTATCCGCGCACGGTCACCGGCACGAAGAATTCGTCTGCCACGCTCATCCCTTCCACGGGTATGTCCCAGGGCGCTTCCATGCGTACGTCCACCTGCTCCAACTGCCGTGCGTCGCACGGCATTCCGGGCTCACGCCCGCCGGGGCGAAGCGAGCAGCAGGCGTCCTCGCCCGCGCGTGCGGTGCTCGCCGACCTGCCACCCCGCCTTGGTCAGTACATCGGCATACGAGGCCAGCTCACCGCTCTCCTCGCCGCCCCGTATCTCCACCGCCTCCGGCTGCTGCGTATCCGCCACCACATAGCCCCCGGCCCCGGCCACCCCCGGCCGGCACCCGCCCGCCTCCAGGGCGAGCGCGGCCGCTTGCACCAGATGGGCGCGCTCCCAGCCGCAGGGCCGGTCCGTCGCGCCGTCCGGGTTGGTCATCCGGCGCAGCTCGACCATGCCGTCCCAGGCGCTGTGCACCTCGCGAAGCCGTGCGGCGCGGTCCGCCGGCGCCGAGGTCTCCGTGCCCGTACGCGCGGAGAACACCCCGCTCGGCGCCTCGGCGGCGCGCGCGACCGGTGCCGGTGCGGCCGTGAGGAGCTCCTGACGCAGGCGGTGCCCCGCCGGCGTCAGGAAGTACGCGCGCGGCGGCCGCGCATGCCGGAACGCCAGACCGTGCCGGACCAGCGCCTCCCGCTGCGCCTCGGTCCCGCCGATCCGTCCCGTCACCTCCTCGGCCTGTGCGAGCACCTGCCGCAGCGGCGCCGTCAGCCGTCCCATGGTCACGTGGGCCCCCTTTCCCCGCTCCCTGCCATGGTGCCTCCCGCCACTGACAACGGCCCGCCGCAATGCGCCCAGGCCCGGCCCGGGACACAGTGGCGGGAAAGGGGGACCCCACCCCAGGAGGAAGCAATGGGAATCTTCGACATCTTCAAGGGCGGCAAGGACAAGGCCGCCGAATCCGGCGAGGCGGTGAAGGAGCAGGTACAGGAGCAGGCCTCGGCCGGTGCCACCGCCCCGGAGTCCCCCATCAGGAGCAGTGCCGAGGCCTCCAACAAGTTCACCGAGGAGGCCGCCTCCGCCACCCAGGCCGCCGCGGACCGGCTGATGGCGGACGCCAAGATCACCCCCGCCGCGGCCCCGGCGCCCAAGCCGGAAGCCGCGCACGACAAGGCCCCCGCGCACGACAAGGCGCCCGAGGCCCGCACGTACACCGTGAAGTCCGGTGACTCGCTCTCCGCGATCGCCCGCGACGAGCTCGGCGACATGGGCCGCTGGCAGGAGCTCTACGAACTCAACAAGCACACCATCGGCGCCAACCCCGACATGATCCAGCCCGGGATGAAGCTCAAGCTTCCGTAGGCGGACCAAGCTCAGGCTTGAGCGGTCGGGGGAGCGGCCAGCGACATCCCCCGCCCGGCGAAGTAGTCCTCGAACCGCTCCACCGGCAGCTCGGCCATCCGCGTCCTCGCATCCGTCCCCGACGGATTGTGGAAGTGGAAGCCCCCGCCGTCCCCCGTCCGCGCAGTGACGAGCACCAGATGCCCGCCGCGGCCGGGGGACGGCTCATGGGGCCGGCGGATCGCATAGTGCACGGAAGCGATCACCACCCGGCCCGCGTCGAGCAGCTCGCCGATCCCGTCCGCGCTCAGCTCCCGGTGCACCTCGGCCTCGACGCCGTACACCTCGCGTACGAGATCCACGGCCGGCGCGTAGATCATGCCGCGGATCTCGCCCTCGCCGTCCACGGTGTACGCCCCGAACTTGACGGCGCCGTCCCGCAGTTCGAAGAGGGAAGGCGCCGAGGGGCCGAGCGCCATCCGCAGGCACGTAGCCCCGCACAGATGCCCGCACCACCGCGCGTAGTCCTCGACCGACGCCGCACCCGAGTCCCGCCAGGCGGGATCCTCGCTCGCGGGCAGTTCCCCGGTCGCGATCGCCTGGACGAGGTCGGGCGACGCGAACTGCGTATGACTTGGAAATCCGCAGGTGGAGCAGGTGGAGCAGGCGGAGCAGGTATCGCGGGTGGTGCGGGAGTTCACTGCTGCCGGTATCCGCTCAAAAACCGCCCGATCCGGCTGATCGCGGCGTCGAGATCATCAGCGTAGGGGAGCGTCAGGATGCGGAAGTGGTCGGGGCGCGGCCAGTTGAAGCCCGTGCCCTGGACCACCTGGATCTTCTCGCGAAGCAGCAGATCGAGCACGAACCTCTCGTCGTCGACGATGGGGTGCACCTTGGGGTCGATCCGCGGGAACGCGTACAGGGCGCCCTTGGGCTTCACGCAGCTCACGCCCGGGATCTCGTTGAGCTTCTCCCAGACCACATTGCGCTGTTCGTACAGCCGCCCGCCGGGCGCGGTCAGTTCGTTGATCGACTGCCTGCCGCCGAGCGCGGCCTGGATCGCGTACTGGGCAGGGGCGTTGGGGCACAGGCGCATGGAGGCCAGCATGGTCAGGCCCTCCAGGTAGTCCTTGGCGTGCTGCTTCGGACCGGTGATCACCAGCCAGCCGGAGCGGAAGCCCGCCACGCGGTACGTCTTGGAGAGGCCGCAGAAGGTCAGCACGACCAGATCGGGGGCGAGCGCGGCGGCCGAGTGGTGGACGGCGTCGTCGTAGAGGATCTGGTCGTAGATCTCGTCGGCGAGGACCATCAGGCTGTGCCTGCGGGCCAGGTCGAGCATGCCCTCGACGATCTCCTTCGGATAGACCGCGCCCGTGGGGTTGTTGGGGTTGATGATCACCATGGCCCGGGTGCGGTCCGTGATCTTCGACTCCATGTCGGCCAGGTCCGGGTACCAGTCCGACTGCTCGTCGCACAGGTAGTGCACCGCCTTGCCGCCGGAGAGCGTGGTGACGGCGGTCCAGAGCGGGAAGTCGGGCGCGGGGATGAGGATTTCGTCGCCGTCCTCGATCAGCGCCTGGACCGCCATGGACACCAGCTCGGAGACACCGTTGCCGAGGAAGACATCGTCGACGTCGACCTCCAGGCCCAGGGTCTGATAGCGCTGGGCGACCGCACGCCGGGCGGACAGGATGCCGCGGGAATCCGTGTAGCCATGGGCCTGCGGCAGCATCCGGATCATGTCCTGGACGATCTCCTCCGGCGCCTCGAAACCGAACAGCGCGGGGTTGCCGG
The DNA here is from genome assembly GCF_016464295.1 of Streptomyces sp. N35. Taxonomy (NCBI): domain Bacteria; kingdom Bacillati; phylum Actinomycetota; class Actinomycetes; order Kitasatosporales; family Streptomycetaceae; genus Streptomyces; species Streptomyces sp. N35. The sequence continues at coordinate 56,488 of NZ_JAEIMH010000047.1, forward strand.
TGTTCAGACGCAGCACGCTGTGGCCTGCCTCCTCGAGCGCGTTGGCGTGCTCGATGACCGGGCCGCGGATCTCGTAGCAGACCTCGCTCAGCTTGCTCGACTGCCGGAACTCCATGCGCGTGCCCTCCAAGCGGGCCGGGCGACCCTTGCGTCACCAGGCGACTCTCGTGTCACTTGGTTTTACCAAGCTCCCGCTTGGAAAGTCCAACAACTTACGTATGCTGTGGCTCATGAGCAGGCCCACGTCACGCCGTCGAAGCTACGACCAGTACTGCGCCACCGCCCGCGCCCTCGACGTGGTCGGGGACCGCTGGACCCTTCTGATCGTCCGCGAGCTCCTGGCGGGACCGCGCCGCTACACCGATCTGCACGCCGACCTCCCCGGCGTCAGCACGGACATGCTCGCCACGCGCCTCAAGGACATGGAGCACAGCGGTCTGGCCCTGCGCCGCAAACTGCCGGCTCCTTCCTCCTCGTACGTCTATGAACTGACGCCCAGGGGAAAGGACTTGCTCCCGGTCCTCCAGGCCCTGGGCGAATGGGGCGCCCCCGAGCTGACCGAGCGCCGGCCCACGGACGCGGTACGGGCGCACTGGCTGGCCCTGCCCCTGCTGCGGGAGCTCGCGGTGCTGGGTGAGGCAGGGGTGGTGGATGTCCTGCTCGACGAGGGCCGGTTCCATGTACGGGTGGACGCGGGCGAGCCGGTGTACGGCGACGGCCCGTACCCGGGCGAGCCCGACGTCCGGCTCGTTCTGAGCCTGGACGTGGCCGACGTCCTCGCCCGCCGCGGCACCACGCTCCTGGAAGCCGTCCGTACGGGGAAGGCCGAGGTCAGCGGGGACGGGGCGCTGGCAAAAGCGCTCGGCCGCTGAGGATGCGCGCGGATACAGTTGCCGCTGTGCTCCGACAAGTCACCGCCACCCGCTACCTGCACCCCCTGCACACCGGAGGCTCCGTCCCCGGCGTTGTCGAGGCCGACGACCTGGGGACGTACGTCCTGAAGTTCACCGGGTCCGCGCAGGGCGTCAAGGCACTCGTCGCCGAGATCCTGGTGGGGGAGCTGGCGCGGCGGCTCGGTCTTCGCTTCCCGGAGCTGGTGCTCGCGCACTTCGACCCCGCGATCGCCGCGGACGAGCCGCACCAGGAGGTCCAGGACCTGCTGCGGGCCAGCCCCGGACTCAACCTGGGCATGGACTTCCTGCCGGGGGCGGTCGACTTCACGCCCGAGGTGGCCGCGGACTTCCCGGTCGACCCGCTGGAAGCCGGCCGGATCGTCTGGCTGGACGCGCTCACCGTGAACGTCGACCGGACGGTGCACAGTTCGAACCTGATGGTCTGGCCGACGTTCGGGACCGCGCCCGCGAAGCTGTGGCTGATCGACCACGGGGCGGCGCTGGTCTTCCACCACCGGTGGGACTCCGCGGCGCCCGACAAGGCGTACGACTTCAAGCACCACGCGCTGGGCGGCTACGGGCCGGATGTGCGGGCGGCGGATGCGGAGCTTGCGCCGAAGGTGACGGAGGAGCTCCTTCGCGAGGTGGTCGCGCTCGTCCCGGACGTGTGGCTGGCCGAGGAGTCCGGGTTCGCCGGTCCGTCCGACGTACGGGACGCCTACGTCACGTATCTCCTTGCGCGGGCCAGGAGTTCGGCGGCCTGGCTGCCGACGGACTTCCCCTCGCGAGATGAGCTCGCAGCGGCGGATGAGCGCCGTGCGGCCCGGACTCAGCGGGGCCGCCCGGACTGGCTGAAGCAGGTCCCGAACCTGCACGGGAAGCCTGCGGCTGAACGGGACTGGTCCGCGCACGTGGAGTGACTCAGCCCCGCCGGCGCTTGAGGCGATCCTTCAGCCCCTGCGGCGTTTGAGCAGATCCGAACGAAGTTCGGATGAAGGGGTGCGGGGCGGAGCCCCGGGTTCGGGGAGGGGCGGGGAGGGGGAATCCGCCCCCCCCCGGCGCCACCGCCCCCCCCCCC
>NZ_JAEIMH010000047.1:58468-71109 GCF_016464295.1 Streptomyces sp. N35
CCCCCGGGGGGGTTTGGAGCAGACCGGACGGAGGTGGGGAGGGGGGGGGGGGGGGCGGACCCCGGGTTTCGGGAAGAGTGGGGTCTCCCCTGCTCGAACGAAGTTGAGAGCTTGGGGATGGGTAGGGGAAAAAATCGCACCTGCCCGCAGACGACCGAGTGGCCCCCGGCAGAACCAGGGGCCACTCGGGCAGCACGCAAGGCGCAGACTCAGCCCTTGAGCTGCTCGTACGCCGGCAGCGTCAGGAAGTCCGCGTAGTCGGCGTCCAGGGAGACCTGGAGCAGCAGGTCATGGGCCTGCTGCCAGTGACCGGCCGCGAAGGCCTCCTCGCCGATCTCGGCCTTGATGTTCGCCAGCTCCTCGGCAGCGACCTCACGGGCCAGCTCGGCCGTGGCGGTCCTGCCATTCTCGAACACGACACCCGCGTTGATCCACTGCCAGATCTGCGAGCGCGAGATCTCGGCCGTGGCCGCGTCCTCCATCAGGTTGAAGATGGCGACGGCGCCGAGACCGCGCAGCCAGGCCTCGATGTAGCGGATGCCGACCTGGACGGCGTTCTGCAGACCGCCGAACGTGGGCTTCGCGTCCAGCGAGTCGATGGCGATCAGGTCGCCGGGCGCCACCGCGACGTCCTCGCGCAGCCGGTCCTTCTGGTTGGGCTTGTCGCCCAGGACCTTGTCGAAGGACTCCATGGCGATCGGCACCAGGTCGGGGTGCGCGACCCACGAGCCGTCGAAGCCGTCGCCGGCCTCGCGGTCCTTGTCGGCGCGGACCTTCTCGAACGCGACCTTGTTGACCTCGGCGTCCCGGCGCGAGGGGATGAACGCGGCCATGCCGCCGATGGCGTGCGCACCGCGCTTGTGGCAGGTGCGCACGAGCAGCTCGGTGTACGCGCGCATGAACGGCGCGGTCATCGTGACCAGGTTGCGGTCCGGCAGGACGAACTTCTCGCCGCCGTCACGGAAGTTCTTGACGATGGAGAACAGGTAGTCCCAGCGGCCCGCGTTGAGGCCCGCGGCGTGGTCGCGGAGCTCGTAGAGGATCTCCTCCATCTCGTACGCGGCCGTGATCGTCTCGATGAGGACGGTGGCGCGGACGGTGCCCTGCGGGATGCCGACGTAGTCCTGGGCGAAGACGAAGATCTCGTTCCACAGGCGCGCCTCGAGGTGCGACTCGGTCTTCGGCAGGTAGAAGTACGGACCCTTGCCGAGCTCGATGAGGCGCTTGGCGTTGTGGAAGAAATACAGGCCGAAGTCGACGAAGGCGCCGGGGACGGGCTTGCCGGTCTCGTCCACCAGGTGGCGCTCGTCGAGGTGCCAGCCACGCGGACGCATCACGACGGTGGCGAGCTGGTCGGCGTCCTTGAGCGCGTACGACTTGCCGGACTTCGCGTCGGTGAAGTCGATGTTCCGGTTGTACGCGTCCATCAGGTTGACCTGGCCCAGGACCACGTTCTCCCAGGTCGGCGCCGAGGCGTCCTCGAAGTCCGCGAGCCAGACCCTGGCGCCCGAGTTCAGGGCGTTGATGGTCATCTTGCGGTCGGTCGGACCGGTGATCTCGACACGGCGGTCGTTCAGGGCGGCCGGAGCGGGGGCGACCTTCCACGAGTCGTCGGCACGGATGTGCGCGGTCTCGGGCAGGAAGTCGAGGGTGGAGGTGCGGGCGATCTCGGCGCGGCGCTCTCCGCGGCGGGCGAGGAGCTCGTCACGCCGGGGCGTGAACAGGCGGTGCAGCTCCGCCACAAAGGCGAGGGCCGCATCCGTGAGGACCTCTTCCTGCCGGGGCAGGGGCTCGGCGTCGACGATGGCCAGCGGGGACGGCGCTGGTGCGGACATGAGCTGTCACTTCCTTCAGCGGGGGAGCCGTGCACGGCACTGAGTGCCGTCAGGTCCTGTATCGGGTCCTGGGCCGCCGGCCGCCGGCCAAATGGTGTTACGGCGGGGCGGGGCGCTTCTGACCAGTGGATAGTAGTTTTCTCATGGTGGAAGTTCAATGGTTTGTTGATATCGAGATTCTCCGGGTCGAGCGATCGTGGCGCTGAGTGCCACCATGGTCACCACCCGCTCCCATACTCGTTTCCACCTCTGGCCGCTACGGCTCCAGGCGCGCCAGATCCGCCTCGGTGTCGATGTCGTACGGCTGCGCCACATCACCGCATTCGACCCTCGTGATCTCGTCCTCATGGGCCTTCAGATAGGTCCGCGCGCCCCGGTCGCCGCTCGCACCGGCCGCGATGTCCGTCCAGTGCCGCCGCCCGAAGAGCGTGGGATGTCCGCGTACCCCGTCATAGGCCGCGGTCACCAGCGAACCTTCATCGTCGTACGCGGCCGCGACCCGCGCCACCGCCTCGGGACCGATCCCGGGCTGATCCACCAGCGATACGAGGACGGCCCGCGCGTCCGTACCCGCGAGCGAGGTGAGCCCGGCCCGCAGCGAGGAGCCCATGCCGTCGGCCCACCCGGGGTTGTCGACCAGGACGCAGCCGGGCAGGGCGGCCCGCTCCCGTACGTCGGCGGCCTGCGCGCCGAGCACCACATGCACCCGCTCGATGCCCCCTGCCCGCAGCACCCCCACCGCGTGCTCCACGAGCGGCCGCCCGCGGTGCGTGAGCAGTGCCTTGGGCCGCCCGCCGAGCCGCCGCCCGCCACCCGCGGCGAGAAGCAGCCCGACGACCAGGTCGCTGTTACGTGTATGTGCCATACCGAAGACATACAGCATGGTCTGTGGGCCGCTTGGTTCCGATAGGGTTCCGGACGTCTCGGGTGGCAGCAAGTGCACGGTGGGGAACCAGAGTTGATGAGCAGTCACAACACCAATGGCGTGTTCAAGCCGCTGGAGGGCGACGATCCGCAGGCCGTCGCCGGCTACCGGATCAGTGCGAAGCTCGGCGCGGGCGGCATGGGCAAGGTCTATCTCTCCTATACGCCGGGCGGCCGGCCGGTCGCGATCAAGGTGATCAGGCCGGAGCTGAGCGAGGACGCCGAGTTCCGCCGCCGCTTCCGGCAGGAGGTGCAGTCGGCCCAGCGTGTGCAGGGCCTCTACACCGCACCGGTCATCGACAGCGACGCCGACGGCAACCATCCCTGGCTCGCCACGGCGTACGTGCCCGGGCCCGCCCTGTCCGCGGCGGTCATCGAGCACGGGAAGCTGCCCGTGGAGACGGTGCTGCTGCTCGTGGCGGGGATCGCCGAGGCGCTCCATGTGATCCACGGCGCCGGGATCGTGCACCGGGACCTCAAGCCGTCCAATGTGCTGCTCGCCGCCGACGGGCCGCGCGTCATCGACTTCGGGATCGCGCGCGCCGCGGACGCCACCTCGCTCACGGGCAGCGGGGTCACCATCGGCACGCCTTCGTTCATGGCACCCGAGCAGGCGGCGGGGCGGCCGTGCACGCCGGCGACCGATGTGTTCGCGCTCGGCCAGGTCGCCGCCTTCGCCGCGATGGGCACGCCCGCGTTCGGCGAGGGCACTTCGCACGGAGTGCTCTACCGCATCGTGCACGAAGAGCCGGATCTGACCGGACTGCCCGAGGACCTGCGGGAGTTGGTGACGCGCTGCCTGGCCAAGGACCCGGCGGCCCGGCCCTCCGTGATGGAGGTCATCGCGCTGTGCCAGGCGGCCAACGCGGAGACCGTTCTGCGGCGTCCTGAGGACTGGCTGCCGACGGCGGTCGCGGCGGACATCACCCAGCGCGCGGCAGCCCCGGCGCCGGTGCAGACGCCGCCGCCCGTACAGGCGCCCCCCGCCCCGGGGCAGCAGGCGGCCCCGCCCGCCCCCGCCCAGCCGCCCGTCGCCCCGGTTCAGGCCCCGGCGGCGCCCGTCGCGGCGCCCGCTCCGCAGGACATCCCGCCCGCGGTGCCCCTGCCGACCGCGGGCATGCCCGCCGCACAGCAGCACACCCCGCCTCAGGGCGCGGCGCCCATGACGCATCCGCAGACGGCTCCGGCGACGCAGGTGCAGGGCCCGGGCACTCCGCCGCCCGGCTTCGGCCCGTCCCCGTACGACACGGCGGCGCTGCAGCAGCCTGCGCCCGGGACACCGCCCGGCGGCACGCCCCCGTACCAGCAGGGGACGGGGGCGTACCCGGGGCATCCCAACCCCGGGGCCGCGGCGGCCCCGGAGCCCAAGGAGGGCCGCACGCTCCTGGCCGTCGCCATCGCCGCGCTGGTCTTCGGGGTCGGCGGCGCGGCCGGTGCGTACGCCCTCCTGAAGGACGACGACAAGGGCGAGCGGAACCAGCAGGCCGGCAGCGACGGCACGCCCGCGCAGGACGGTTCCGATGAGCCGGCCACGCAGGATCCGGTGACGGACGAGCCGTCGGGCGCTGTGGATCCGACGGAGAGCGGCACCGACGGCACGGATGTGGTGCAGGATCCCGAGCCGGTGGAGTTCAAGGGCATCGACCTGGTCGACGGCTATCACCTGAGCCTCGCCGACAAGCCGGTCAGGCCGGCCGACTCGGAGGCCGAGGGGCGGCAGGACGTCGTCTACGACGGCTACATGGACGCGAGCCTCACGACCAACCACAACAACAAGTACATCCTCCTGAACGACACCCAGGAGCCCACGCTCAAGACGTGCCGGGAGGAGACCCGGTACACGTCGAGCATCGACCTCGACAACGTCTCCAAGGGCAGCAACATCTGCCTCCTGACGACGGCCGGGCACATCGGGATGATCAAGTACAACGGGCGGGCTCCCGCCTCGGACCAGAGCAACTACGTCAAGCTCGACGTGACGGTCTGGCGCAACGCCATGGCGGCCGAACCGGAGAACTGACGCGCCCTCCACGTCACCGCGGTGGCGCCCGGTGCACCAAGTGGCGTTTACTGTCCGGCGTCCCGAGTGGCTGACCACCACCCGGACGCCTGACGAGACAAGAACGTACGAAACCGCACAATGACGTGCGACGGGGGATCAACTGTGTTGCAGAGCGTGGGGCAGAGGCGGCCGGTGACGGACAGCGGCGAGGATCCACGGGTGAGCGAGCTGCTCGGTGCCGTGGCCAGGCTGCGCCGTGAACTGGCCGGACATCCGGCGGAGTTCCCCGACCGGGGCATCGCCGAGGACGAACTCGCGGCACTGCACGCGATGGCGCTCGGCGGCGCACCCGAGCCCGCCCGGCTGCGGCGCTCGCTGCTTCTGGTCGCCGGGGCGATCGGTTCGGTGAGCGCGCTGGCCGCCGCGCTGGCGGCGGTACGGGAAGCGGTGGACCGGCTCAGTTCATCTGGATGATCTGGATCAGGTTGCCGCAGGTGTCGTCCAGGACCGCGGTGGTGACCGTGCCCATCTCGGCCGGCTCCTGCGTGAATGTCACGCCCAGGTCGCGCAGCCGCTTGTACTCGGCGTGCACATCGTCGACCAGGAACTGCGCGACCGGGATGCCGTCCGCGACCAGGGCGGTCTTGTACGGCGGCACGGCGGGGTGCTTGCCCGGCTCGAGCAGCAGCTCGGTGCCCTCGGGCGCCTCCGGGGAGACCAGGGTGAGCCACCGGTCCTCGCCCAGCGGGATGTCGTGCTTCTTCACGAAGCCCAGCTTGTCGACGTAGAAGCGCTCGGCCCTGGCCTGGTCGTCGACGAAGACGCTGGTGATGTGGATCTTCATGGGGTGCTCTCCGGGGGGTGGGGTCTGAGCCATCGCGTGACGATCTGCTCGAGAGGCTGTGTGTCGAGGTCGTGGAACTTGTAGCGGCCTTCGCGTCGTGAGACGACCAGACCCGCCGTTTCCAGTACCGCCAGATGCTGGCTGACCGCCTGGCGGGTGAGCGCGAGCTCGTGCTTCATGGCCAGGCGCGAACAGATCTCGAACAGGCTCTGGCCGTCCCGTTCCGCCAGCTCGTCAAGGATGGTCCGACGGGTGGGGTCGGCCAGCGCCTTGAAAACATCCTCCGACATGACCGCCACCATAGGCAAGTCATCACTTGCCTATCAAGTCGGGTGCCCGTCGGTCGGCTCGTGCGGAACCTGCTGGGCGTGGGCCCGGGCATGCCTGAGGGGGTACGCCGAGTCGGTCGGCGTACCCCCTCGGGGAAAGTGCGATTCAGGAACCGTTGGTATTGGCCAGCGCCACCGAGAGCTCCGCCGCCACCTGCTGCAGGATCGGCACGATCCTGTCGGTCGCGGTCTCCGTCACACGGCCCGCGGGACCGGAGATGGAAATGGCCGCCGCCGTGGGGGAGTTGGGCACCGAGACCGCGAGGCAGCGGACCCCGATCTCCTGCTCGTTGTCGTCCACCGCGTATCCCGTACGGCGCACCTCTTCGAGTGCGTCGAGGAAGGCGTCCGGCGTGGTGAGGGTCTTCTCGGTCGCGGCCGGCATGCCGGTGCGGGCGAGCAGCGCCCGTACCTCCTCGGCGGGTGTGTGCGCGAGCAGCGCCTTGCCCACGCCGGTCGAGTGCGGCAGGACCCGGCGGCCGACCTCGGTGAACATGCGCATCGAGTGCTTGGACGGCACCTGCGCCACGTACACGATCTCGTCGCCGTCGAGCAGCGCCATGTTCGCGGTCTCGCCGGTCTCCTCGACCAGGCGCGCGAGATACGGGCGCGCCCAGGTGCCGAGCAGGCGGGACGCCGATTCGCCGAGGCGGATCAGGCGCGGGCCGAGCGAGTAGCGGCGGTTGGTCTGCTGGCGGACGTAGCCGCAGGCCACCAGGGTGCGCATCAGGCGGTGGATGGTCGGCAGCGGCAGTCCGCTGGTGGCGGAGAGTTCGCTGAGGCCGACTTCTCCGCCCGCGTCTGCCATCCGCTCGAGCAGATCGAAGGCGCGCTCGAGGGACTGGACACCGCCGGTGGCTGCGGTGGCCTTGGTGTCGGTGGTGCTGGCGTTGGACGTCGGCACAGCGCGGTCCTTTCGTACAGGCAGGAAAGAGAAGCCTATCGCCCGGCCTGTGGCCGACGGGTGGCGCATGGGGTGCTGTCCGGGCCGGTCAGCACCTGTTTGTCCGGCTGCGGGCGATGCCTTCCTACGACCAGGGCCTCTCTTGATTGTGCCATGATCCATTCTGTAGTCTGAAATTCAGTTTCCGCTCTATGGAAACCTCCAATTGGCCTGCGGCTCCTCTTCCGCCCCGCGGGGAGGGGGTTGACGGGTCGCAGTCCCGGGGCGAGACTCCGTTCAACAGACCGTTGAATTTCCGCACAGCGGAAGATTCGGCGGCAGGCTCTACGGAAGTGAGGGTGAGGGTGTCCGACGTGGAACTGGTGGTGCGCTCGACCAGAGTGGTCACCCCGGAAGGGACGAAGGCCGCTTCGGTCTCCGTCTCCGACGGGAAGATCGTCGCTGTCGCTGCCCATGACGCCGAGGTGCCGGCCGGCGCCCGGCTCGAGGACTTCGGGGACCTTGTCGTCCTCCCCGGCATCGTCGACACCCATGTCCACGTGAACGACCCGGGCCGTACCGAGTGGGAGGGCTTCTACACGGCCACCCGCGCGGCCGCGGCCGGCGGCATCACCACGCTCGTGGACATGCCGCTCAACTCCCTTCCGCCGACGACCACGACGGACAACCTCCGTACGAAGCAGGACGTCGCCCGCGCCAAGGCGCACATCGACGTCGGCTTCTGGGGCGGCGCGCTCCCGGACAACGTCAAGGACCTCAAGCCGCTGCACGACGCCGGGGTCTACGGCTTCAAGTGCTTCCTGTCCCCGTCCGGCGTCGACGAGTTCCCGCACCTCGACGGTGAGCAACTCGCCGCCTCCATGGGCGAGATCGCCGGCTTCGGCGGCCTCCTCATCGTGCACGCCGAGGACCCGGGAGAGCTGGACGCGGCGCCGCATCTGAGCGGCCCCAAGTACGGCGACTACCTGCAGACCCGTCCCCGTATATCCGAAGACGTGGCCATCAAGGGTCTGATCGACACGGCCAAGCGCCTGAACGCCCGTGTCCACATCCTGCACCTCTCCTCCTCCGACGCGCTGCCGCTCATCGCCGCCGCGAAGGCCGAGGGTGTGCGGCTGACCGTCGAGACCTGCCCGCACTACCTCACGCTGACCGCCGAGGAAGTCCCCGACGGCGCCAGCGAGTTCAAGTGCTGCCCGCCGATCCGCGAAGGCGCCAACCAGGACCTCCTGTGGCAGGCGCTCGCCGACGGCACCATCGACTGCATCGTCACCGACCACTCCCCGTCCACCGCCGACCTCAAGACCGATGACTTCGCCACCGCCTGGGGTGGGATCTCCGGTCTCCAGCTGAGCCTCGCGGCCATCTGGACCGAGGCGAAGAAGCGCGGCCACACCCTCGACGACGTGGTGCGCTGGATGTCCGCGCGCACCTCCGCCCTGGTCGGTCTCGACCAGAAGGGCGCCATCGAGGCCGGCCGCGACGCGGACTTCGCGATCCTCGCGCCGGAGGAGACCTTCACGGTCGACGCGGCCGAGCTGCAGCACCGCAACAAGGTCACCGCGTACGCGGGCAAGACCCTCAGCGGTGTCGTGAAGTCCACCTGGCTGCGCGGGACACGCATCTACGCGGACGGCGAGTTCACCGAGCCCGCCGGCCGCCTTCTCGAAAGGAACAACTGACACCGTGGCGTCTGACATAGCCTCCTTCACCGGTAACGCGAACCCTTACGGCGGCGGCGACCCCTGGGCCGACTACCGCACCGCGGACTTCCCGTTCACGCAGTACGCCAACCTCGCCGACCGCACGCTCGGCGCCGGTGTCATCGCCGCCAACGACGAGTTCTTCGCGATGCGCGAGAACCTGCTCGTGCCCGAGGCCGCCGAGTTCGACCCCGAGCACTTCGGCCACAAGGGCAAGGTCATGGACGGCTGGGAGACCCGCCGCCGCCGCGGTGTCTCGGCCGAGCAGCCCTGGCCGACCACCGAGGACCACGACTGGGCCCTGGTACGCCTGGGCGCCCCCGGCGTGATCCGCGGCATCGTCGTGGACACCGCCCACTTCCGCGGCAACATGCCGCAGGCCGTCTCGGTCGAGGCCACCAACTGGGAGGGCGCCCTGGCGCCGACCCCGGAGGAGCTCCTCGCCGACGACGTGAAGTGGACGACGATCGTCCCGCGTACGGCAGTTGGCGGCCACGCGGCCAACGGCTTCGAGGTCACCACCGAGCAGCGCTTCACGCATCTGCGCGTCAACCAGCACCCCGACGGCGGCATCGCCCGTCTGCGCGTGCACGGTGAGGTCGTGCCGGACCCGAAGTGGCTCGCCGCGCTCGGTTCGTTCGACGTGGTGGCCCTGGAGAACGGCGGCCAGGTGCTCGACGCCTCCAACCGCTTCTACTCCTCGCCGGTCAACACCATCAACCCGGGCCGCTCCCGCAAGATGGACGACGGCTGGGAGACCGCCCGCCGCCGCGACAACGGCAACGACTGGATCAACTACCAGCTCGTCGCCGAGTCCACGATCCGCGCGATCGAGATCGACACCGCGTACCTCAAGGGCAACTCGGCCGGCTGGGCCTCCCTTTCGGTGCGGTCGAGCGAGGACGCCGAGTGGCAGGAGTTCCTGCCGCGCACGCGCCTGCAGCCCGACACCAACCACCGGTTCGTCCTGGACGCCCCGGTCGTCGGCTCGCAGGTCCGTATCGACATCTACCCCGACGGCGGCTTCTCGCGCCTGCGCCTCTTCGGCTCCCTGACCGAGGACGGTTCGGCGAAGCTGGCGGCCCGCCACCAGGAGCTCGGCGGCTGATCCCCGCCCGCTGAACGTGAGGCGCACCGGGAGGACAGCCCTGGTGCGCCTCATCTGCGTATCCCCGTAAGCCATTTGGGGATACGCCGGTAGGCCGCCGCGCCGCCCGCTAGCGTTGATCGACGGTTGTCGGTGCGCATCTGGGGGACCGCGGTGGCCGTACTGCTCTACTACCCGCTGGTGAACCCGCCGGACGAGATCGTTCACCAGTCCCTGCTGTACTGGGACGGCATCGCCTCCGTGGTGCCCGCGGATCCGGAGATCCGCGCGGTGGCGGTGGGCCCGGGACTGAGGGAGCTGGAGCAACGAGGGCTGTACACGCCGCTGACCCTCGGCGAGCGCCGTCTGCTGAGCGATCTGACCCCGCTGTACGCCCCTCGCGTCACCTCTTCCGACGGGCATCACGCATCCGTCCTCCTGCAAGAACTGGCGGCTCTCGCCGCCCGCACACGGACACCGGTCCCCACCGAGCCGCCCGAGGGCATCCTCTACCGGACGAAGACCAGTGGCGGGGTCGAGGAGTACCTGACGAGACAAGGCCTCGCCGTCCCCATCCCCGGCGACAGACGGCGGTTCGCCGTGTCCAGGGAGGTGCAGGAACTGATCCTCTCCATCACCGCCCGCGAAATCTCCGCACGCCGCGGCGACCGCGCCTTCTTCCCGTATACCGACAGCCGTACCGCTCAGCGGATGGCTCTGCGTCCCGTGGCCCGTGCGCGGACCCTGGCCTGGGAGATGGAACTCGGCAGACTCCTGCCCGTGCCCGCGCCCGGCACCCCCACCGCCGAGGTCCTCGCATTCCGCGAGAAGTACCAGGACGAACGCCTGCGGCTCATGCGGGCCGTGCACCGGGTGCTGGGCGAGCTGCGGCGCGACTACGAACACCCCGCGGACGTCTTCGCGCAGCTGCGGGTGGAACTCGAACAGGCCACCGCCGACTACCGGTCGGCGGTGAGCAGCAGCCGCACCGTCTGGGTCCACCGTTCGGTCACGGCCACGGTCGCCCTGGCCGCCGCGGCCGGCGGCGCGCTGCTGCTGCCCGACCTCGGCTGGCTCCTCGGCACCGTCGGCGGGTTCGCCCTCAACGTCGCCACCCGCGAAATCCGTCCGGTGCGGTCCCGGCGCCAGGACCATGACTTCAGCTATCTGCATCGCGTACGCGGCACACTCGCCTGACACCTCAGGAGGCGGACAGGTATGGCACTGCAGCGCTATGGCGCCCGGTTGTGCGCCGATCGGCCCTGGGCGGTCGATGTGACGGTGCCCGGCCGTGACCGACCGCTCAGCTGCAAGGTTCTGGTCGAGGGGAACGCCCTCGTCCCGGCCGATATCGACCGGGCGCTCGGGGACATCGGCTTTGTGCGTCTGGGATACGTCGAGCCCGGGGCCCTGGTGGACGGCGCGGAGTTCGACGTGCTCGACTTCTGTCCGCAGGACGCCGACCCGGACGGACCGTCCGCCGAACAGGCCGCCGTCGAACTGGCATTGGCCCGCGGCACCAGGGCGGTCATCGTGAGCATTCCGGCCTGTGCGGCGGACCAGGTGCGCGAGACCCTGGCCGAGGTGCTCGGACGCGGGACCAGGCAAGGGTCCTGGTCCAACGCCTCCCTGCGGTTCGTCGCCCACAGGGTCGACGCGGCCACGGTGGAGGTGGCGCTGCCCGCCTCCGTGTACGAAAGGGCGCTGGGCGCTTTGGAGAGGGCCGGCGGGCACACCCTGGACGCAGCCCGACGGGACCCGATCCAGCGCCTGGTCGGGCTTGCCCAGCAGGCGCGCCTGAGCACCGGCCCCTGGCCCGCCCCGCGCGAGGCTCTCCAGGCCGCCCTGCGCCAGGCCCTCGCCCGGCCCGGCGCCGAAGGACTGGCCGCGCGGGACGAACTGCTCGACGTCGTCGGCCGGTTCGTCGCGGCCCACAGGACCGCGACCCGTGCCGACGACGCCGAACAGCGGCGGCTGCAGGCCGAGCGCGAGGGCCTTGACGGCCAGGCCGAGCGGGAGGGCCTTGACGGCCAGTCCGTCGGCGCCGGGCTGGGCGGCCCTGACCGCGCGACCGTGCAGGACCGCCTGGACCGTCCCGCCGAGCAGGGCCGCCCCGGCCGTCAGGCGGCGTGTCCGCCGTCCACGGACAGTTCGGAGCCGGTCACGTAGGACGCCTCCTCACTGGCCAAGTACCGCACCATGGAAGCGACTTCTCCCGTGGTGCCGAAGCGGCCCACCGAGGTCATCGCGGCCTGTGGTTCCGCGTACGGGCCGTCGGCCGGGTTCATGTCCGTGTCGATCGGCCCCGGGTGCACGATGTTCGCGGTGATCCCGCGCCCGCCCAACTCCCTTGCCAGCGCCTTGGTCAGCCCGATCAGCGCGGCCTTGCTCATCGCGTACAGCGTCCCGCCGGGACCCGGCACCCGCTGCGCCATGCAGCTGCCGATGGTGATGATCCGCCCGCCGTGGCCAAGACGTACCGCGGCGGCCTGCGAGGTGAGGAACACCGAGCGGACGTTGACGTCCATCACCTGGTCCACCGTCTCGGCCGAGAAGTCCGCCAACGGACCGAGCGCGCCGATGCCCACGTTGTTGACGAGGACGTCCAGGCGTCCGAGAGCGGCGACCGTCCGCTCGACGGCACCGACCGAGGCCGCCGGATCCGCCGCGTCGGCCCGCACCGCGAGCCCGCGCCGCCCGGTCGCCTCGATCTTGGCGACCACCTCGCGGGCGGCCTCCTCGCCGTGCACATAGGTGATCGCGACATCGGCGCCTTCCTGCGCGAGGGCCAGCGCGATCGCCGCGCCGATCCCGCGGCTGCCACCGGTCACCAGAGCCACTTTGCCGTTCATGGGCCTTCTCCCTCATACGTCTTCCGAAGTGGTTACGTGTTCAAGTTCATCGCGCGGACAGCCCGGACGCTGGCGGGGATCGGACACCTAACGAGCTCGTGCATGGTTGGCCGTGGCGCATCGAGTGCCGCGAGCTGGCCATCGTGTTCACGTTCGCGTAC
>NZ_JAEIMH010000048.1:0-11816 GCF_016464295.1 Streptomyces sp. N35
GGGTTCAACAGGTCCCCTCCGGGGTCCAGTTGAACCCGGGCGGAGAGGGTTCGGCCCTCCGGGCCTCACCGGTACGCCTCGTGTGGGGCCCGTGGGCGGGTGTACGGCCTCCGGCCTCCCACCCGGGCCCGTACGAGCCACACACGAGGCGTACCGGCGGCGCGGAGGCCAGCCGACGCGCAACACCCAGAAACCAGGCCCCACCCCACCATGCCGTCCGCGCTCCGGGCCGTTCGTCTCTTTCTCTCACCACGGCCACGGGGCACGCAGGCAGCAGAGGGGGAAGTCAGCACCCCGACCACCACCAGACGGCCCCGTGGCCACGGGTAACGAAGCAGGAGGCCCGAAGCGGCCGCAACCATCCGTGCAACTCACCGTGCAACCTCCCGTGCAACATGCCGTGCAACTAACCATGCAACAGGGTCTTCCGATCAAGCACCGTCTCACACTATTATTTGAAGTGCAGGGGGAGGCGACCCCCGGCAACCGCAAGGGATCAACGAAGGGGAAACCGTGGAGATCCAAATCTCGGGCGAAATCGTCCGGCGCGTGCACGGGGGCCAGGACGCGCCCGTGACGGAAGCTGCCGTCATGGCGCGCAAGATCGCGAACTTTCTTCCGCTCGTGTGCCAGCGAGCAGGCGCGGTAATCGTGCACAACGCGGATGCTCGCTACACCGGCATTCGGTTTGACGTGGTGGCCGGTTGGGCCGTGCTGGAAATGCCGACGGGTGATGGTCCGTACCGGATCGTGCATCAGGCATTCCAAGATGACGGATTCGGACTGACGGAGAAAGAGATCAGGCGTATCGATCGGACTCACAAGCCCGAAGGAGTCGCGCTCACTACGGCCCACGCTCTTCTGTCGCGCGGCTTTCTGAAGTAGCGCATACGGGGCGCCCTTTCCGGGGCGCCCCGCCCAACCGGCACCACCGCAAAGGAGAAAGCCATGGAGACACGCATTGCCGAGGGCGCGCAGGAGGCCGGAGCCCCGCCCACCGTCAGCGAGGAGGAGCAGGCCGACCACGCGTTCGACGTGTTGGCGCGCAGTGAGGGCGACCCTCGGGCCGTGCGCGCGTCCCGCGCTCAACTGGCTTTGGTTCAGCCGTTCTTCGAGCTCGGTTGGATCATGGGTGTGCGTACCGGCCACACCGGACCGGCCATGACAGACGTTCCGCTTGCCCCGCATACGGTGCGCACCGCCTTCCGGCAGCTCCTGAGGTACGCGCCCATCTCGTCGTTCGCCGCCCCGCAGCCCGCCGAGCCCGTGCTGTGGCAGAAGGTCAGGTATCACGGCAGCAGGACGCACCGGCACGGGCTCTACTGGGTCTACGCGATCACAGCCGTCGCCAGCCAGGTTGGCGGACCTCACGAGCTGCGCTACAGCCTGTGCCATGTGATCGACGGCAAGCCCGTGCCGGTCGTCATGGACGCCGGGCGAGGCAGCCTCACACCCCACTCTGAGTACTACCGCACCCCGCTGTAAACGCGCAGGTCGAAGGGGGCTTCACACCCACAGGACACACACTATTATTGAAGTTGTTCGGGGGTCGGTGGCCCCGGCCCCCGAACCCGCACAAGCCAACGACGAAGGGGAACGGCAATGGCAGAGCAGGACACGGAGCGGATGCTCCCGGACGTACAGAAGTATTTCGCGGCCTTGGAGAAGGCCGACCAGGAGTACCGGGCGGCTCGGGATGTGCTCGCCGGGAAGTTCCCGCAGCGGCACGACTGCACTCCCGAGGGCGACCGGCAGTACGACGAGCACCGCGACGAGGTGCGCAAGGCGGACGACGCCAAGTACCGGACGGGGGAAGCCGCGTGGGAGGTTCTCGCCGCGTCGAGTGACCCGCTGGTCAAGTTCATCGGCGAGAACTGGTCGCAGTACCGCTGCGATGCCGAAGTGGTCTTGGCCGCACTGCCCGCCACCGTCGAGGAGCTTGACACCCTGGCGGATCAGAACGGCTGGTGCGGCGTCTACGAGCAGTTCAAGGCGGACGCCATCGAGGCGGGCGCTCTGCCTGCCCCGCTCGCGTTGAGCCCGGCCATGGTCGAGGTCTTCGAGGTGATCGAGTCCCACGCCGGGACGGCCTCTCGGCGTGGCAAGGCGCGTATCCGCGAGGCCCTGAACGCCCTGGTGCAGGAAGCCATGGAGGCCGCCGTCAGTGCCGAGGTGGCCACGGCGGTAAGGGTCCTGTCGTAGCGCTCCCCCGCATGCCGCACGCGCCCGCGTAGCGGCACCGAGCCGCCGCGCCCTGTCTTCTCCTCGGCAGGGCGCGGCGCCCCGGCCACGGCTCCGGCCGGGGCGGCGCCCCCCGGGGCCCCCGCCCCCCCCCCCCCGGCGGCCCCGCGGGGGGGGCGCGCCCCCCCCCGGCCCGGCCCCCGGCGGGCCCCCCCCCGCCTGGGCCCCGTACTCCCCCCACGGCGGCGCCCGGGCGGCGGGCACGCTCACCACAGGCGCACGGCCCACCTGCGGCGGCGCATCGGTGCAGCTGCCGCACCGGCACGCCGCCGTGCTCACCGCCCCATGGCCCAAGGCGCCGGCGGATGCGCCCACCGCCCCACGCACTGGCCGGAGTGGGCAATCACCGCAGGTCAGATGGGGGTTCACACCCACCCATATCACACTATTATTGAAGTTGTTCGGGGGCGGTGGCCCCGCCTCCCGGACTCGCAGAAGCCAACACCGAAGGGGAACCGAGACCATGACCGACGTCAACACCGCTTTCGCGGCCGAGAAGGCCGACCAGATCCAGAGCGTCCGCGACGAGGCCAGCGCGCTTCAGGGCCGGATCGACCGGGGCGAGCTGCGCCCCCTCGGAGGCGACCGGTACGAGGTGACCAGCGGATGGGACCGGGGCGAGGTCTTCACGATCTCCCGCGACACGGAAGGCCGGATTGCGGGAATCCTCGCGAACCACGGGCTCGACACGACCGCCGACGGCAAGGTGGCGCTGTACGCCGCCGCCCCTGCCTGGCACGGACTCGGCCAGATCATCCCCGGCGGCACCACGGACATTGACGAAGTGCTGCGCCGATCTGGCCTGGACTTCCAGGTGATCACGGTTCCCGCGCTGTACGACTGGCAGGGCGAGATCCGCGAGCACACCGACCAGCACCACACTGTGCGCACCGACACCGGCGCCGCTCTCGGAGCCGTCGGCGCCCGGTACGAGCCCATCCAGAACCGGGCCGGATTCGAGTTCCTGCAAGAGCTGGTCGGTAGCTCCGAAGTGACGTGGGAGTCCGCCGGAGTGCTGCGCGGCGGGAAGCGGGTGTTCATCTCCATTCGCCTGCCCGAGACCGTGACCGTGGACGCCGACGGCATCAAGGACAGCGTGATCCCGTATGTCGCGGTCATGAACGACCACTCCGGGCGCGCCAAGTTCCAGTGCGTCGTGACCCCGTGGCGGCCCGTCTGCGCCAACACCGAGCGGTTCGCCGTCCGGGACGCCTTCACCAGTTGGTCCGTGCGCCACACCGCGAAGGCCACCGGCCAGATCAAGGAGGCCCGCCGCACGCTCAACATGTCGCTCCGGTACTACGAGGTCTTCGCCCAGGAGGAGACCGCACTCGCCCGCACCAAGCTCGCACTGGACGAGTTCCACCGCGTGATCGGTGATCTGTGGCCGCTCGAAGAGGACGCCACCAAGCAGAAGAAGACCATCCACGCGAAGCGACTGGACACGCTCACCGAGGTGTATGCCACCGAGACCAAGCGCGTCGGACCCACCGCGTACGCGGCGGAGCGCGCGATCACCGGCTACCTGGACCACCACACCAACCGGCGCGTGCCGCAGACCATGACCGAGGAACTGACCCGCGCGGCCGCCGCACTCGAAGGCGCCGACGACGACATGAAGACCAGGGCACACCGCCGCCTGATGCTCCTGAACACCCGCTGAGCCTCCTTGGCGGACCAAGCCCCCGTGCGGGCCGGGGAACTCCCCACGGCCCGGCCCGCACGGGCCCAACCGGCAAAGCGCGGAGCGCGCCCCCACCCCGGTAGAGCGCGGAGCGCTCAACCCCCAGGCCACGGAGCGCGGAGCGCTCCAGCAAGCGCACCTGCCGCGTAGCGGCAGCGCGACGCGCCTGCGGAGCAGGCTGCGCGCCAGGAATCAGGCCGCACCCCGGGCACGCCCCGGCGCCGGCGAGCGGCACCCACCCCGAACACCGCCCCCCAGTCCCGCGAGGAGTCCTCATGTCCGCTCGCCCCGAACTGATCCGCCCTGACCGCTCCGCCCTCCAGGCCGCCATGGACCGGACCCGGACCGCCCTCCCCTACCTGGTCGTGAAACTCGGCGAAGGCACACACACGCTCCACCTCGTGGCGGTGCGAGCCGACCGCACGCCTCTGGCGGCCAGCGCCGAACTGTTCATCAGTCACGACCCGGTCCACCTCTCCATCGGGGATGACCGCGAGTTCAACACGCTGCGCATGCTGCTCGCCTACGCGCTGGACAGCACCACTACGCGCAGCGCCGTCCTGATCGCCACCACAGTCACCGGCGAGCCCACTGCCCGCGCCTGCGGCTGGACCGTACGGGACAGGTGGCTGCATCCGATGGAGACCGCCGAGCTTGAGGCCGCATTCGTCCCCTGCCCCGGCACGACCGGGATACAGCCCGACGTCTACCCCGCCCCCGTCCTGCCCCGCCCCAACCAGCCCGCCGAGGAGCGCTCATGAGCGACAAGCCCGCCGTCCTGCCCAACGGGTTCTGCAGCAACAAGACCCCGGTCCCCGGGACCGCCCGGCAGGTCAACGCCCATTCGCTCGGCGCGAAGTTCTCCCGGATGCACGGCCGCAGGTACGCCGACTGCCCGTGCGGCAAGAGCCCCGCCCTGACCGAGCGGGGCAAACTCCGCCCGCACAAGCAGCCCACCGCATAGCCCACTGACACCGTCCACGCCCCGACCCGGTAGCCCGGGGCGTGGACGGCCCGACCGGCCAGCCCGCCACTGGCCGCACCGCCGCCGCTCCGCGCCCGCCGCTCCCCTTCGGCGCAGCGCGGGGCGGCAAGCCGCCGCACACTGCCCTTCGCCGTGAGGAGTCGCCATGTCCCCCGAGGTTCTGACCATCGAAACCGCCGCCGGCCGCGTGTACGCCACCGGCCGGGTTCTCGAGTCCGAGGCCGTCGTGTTCGAGCTCGGCGGCGCGATGCGCGGCAGCGTGTACGTCACCGGCACCCACCACCCGCGGCACTGGGACCAGTTCACCGCCGTACGTGCCTGTCTCGGGCCCGTGAACAGCTTCAAGACCACCGCCCCCGACAGGGACCAGCCACGGCTCGCCCACGGCCACACCGGCTACCGCGGCAGCCTCACCCTCTACAACGACGGCCGCGACAGCCCCACGGTGTACGTGCATACGCTGAACTCCGTCACCGGCCATGCGCCAACCGAACGCGTCGAGGATGTGCTCACCGCCGTACTGGAAGCCTGCGCAGAACACGTCGCACAGCTGCCAGAGGTGCCCGCGATCCTGGACGCTTCCCGCGAACGTGACACTCCCGCCCTGCTCGCGTTCCTCGACTGGAGCGTGCAGCACAGCCTGGACGAAATCGCGCGCATGGACCGCTTGGCAGACGAGACCGACCCCGCTCGGCGCAAGGCCGTTGCCGCCTGGTGGACCGCCGCACGGTGGCTTCCGCGCGCCGAACAACCTGCCCAGATGCTCGCGCTCGCCGACCATCTCGCCTCTCTCAGCCGCGCGTTGAACGTGCTGCTGTGGCAGGGGCCGTACTACCGGGCACGCGCAACCGAAGGACGCGCACGCGCCCGCCGCACCGACGCCGAAGCCCACTCCCTGCGCGTGCAGCAGAACGAGTACCCGTACGGCCACCGCCCCCATCTGGCTGATGCGCCCTGAACTAGCAGTTCAGAGGGGGTTCACACCACCCATAATCACACTATTATTGCTGTTGAGGGGCGGCGCACCGCCCGCCATCGAGCAGAGGAGCCACCATGCCCACACGCTGGCTGATGACCCTGGGCGAGCGCACCCGCCCCGACGCACCCACATACGCGGAGGACCCCGCCCCCGACGAGGCGCGCGCCCTGGCCCTGGTCGACGACTTCGGCCATCTGTTCACCGTGCTGCGGGAATGGCGGGCAGTGTACGGCGAGGAACTCACCGCGTACGCGGTGCAGGTGGAGGCCGGCGACCTCGGCCACCTGCCCGCGGAGGTCGTCGACGACTGGGAGGAGCTGGGCGATGTGGTCCGCCTCGACACCGAGCCCGGCGGGTACGTGAAGGTGTCCGACTACCGAGAGATCCCGGACCGCGCGGACATCTCCGCCCGTACGCCCTTGGGGCTCCCGCTGTGGACCACCGCCCCCTTGCCCGGTGATGAACAGGGCCCGCCCGGCACACCGCACCCCAACGCTCCCGAGCTCCCGCAGGCTCCCGGCGCACGGCAGCCCTCCGCATGAACAGCGCGCTGCGGCCGTGGCGTGCGGAGGACTTCGACGAGGAGTGCGCCACGTGCCAGGCGCCCGCGGGTGAATGGTGCCGCCCCGGGTGCGACACCGGCTACACCGCCGAGGACGCCCGCCGAGAGGCCGAGCAGTCCCGCGCGGCGCGCCCCCGGTTGACGCGCGACGCACCGCCCGACATCCCGAAGGAGTGAACAGAGCCTCATGAACATCGAGTTGCGCACACAGAGCCAGTTGGACGCATTCACCGAGGAGGTGGCGCAGCTGCTGGGCACGCATTGCCGGACCGCCGAACTGACCGGGTACGGAGCCGGGTTGGGGCGGCTCATCATCGATGACGACGGCCGGGCGCTGCGCCTGTGCCAGCCCGAGGCCCG
This sequence comes from Streptomyces sp. N35, assembly GCF_016464295.1. NCBI lineage: Bacteria > Bacillati > Actinomycetota > Actinomycetes > Kitasatosporales > Streptomycetaceae > Streptomyces > Streptomyces sp. N35. Next base: position 6,812 of record NZ_JAEIMH010000048.1, read on the forward strand.
CCTCCCCGACCGGCTGAAGATCTCCGCCGCGATGCCGGACGACTCCGAGGTCACCGCACCGTCAATCGGCGTGACCGCCCTCAGCGCCCGCCACGTGACGCGCGAGATCACCCGGCGCCTTGTCCCGCTCCACATCCAGGCCGCAGCGCAGGAGGCCCGACTCGTCGCCCACCGGCGTGCGGAGGAGGCCGCACGGCGCGTCATCACCGATGCCGTGGCCGAGGCGCTGCCCGGGGCGCGCGTCGAGGAGGGGCCTGGACTGGCGCGGGTCCATTGGGAGCGCGACACCCAGACGACCGATAAGCGCGGCTTTGCGGTGGTCGCCCATGTCACCGTCACCGTGGGCGTATGGGACGGCCGGGTTGAGGTCGAAGCATCCGGACGTCCCGACGCGGTAGTCGCCATGCTGGCCGCATTCGCCCGGGCCACGCCGGGGTGAGCAGCCACCTCAGGAGGGGGGGTTGCCACCCGACAGATACACACTATTATTAGAGATGCGCCGGGAGGTCCGGCCCAACTCGCCCACGAGAAAGGCGTGCACGTAATGAACACCGAGAGCCCCTCCGGGCACCGCCAGGACCACCCCGACGCCTCCCCCGCGGACACGAAGGACGACACGGGACGCACCAGCCGCCTGGCGATGCGCCGCGCGCTGCGGCGCGAGATCTCCGGCACCATCGGACTGGTCGCGGACGAGGACGCATTCCGCGCCATGCAGCGCTACGACAGCTTCACCTTCGACACGTTCGCGGCCTACCTGTCCGCCATGGAGGACCTGCTGACGGCCCGCGCCAGCCAGGGTGCGCACACCGACGTCGTCCTCTTCGACCCGCAGGAGTACGCCGAGTTCTGCACCGACACCGGGCGCGACCCCGACCTCCCGGCCAGCCGCGCCCGCTTCACCGCCGAAGTCGCCGCGGCAGGAACGGGCATCCCGTACGACGGACAGTCCGTATCCGACCTCCGGGCCGACCTGATCACCGCGATGGAGAACCAGGCTTCCTCGGAGTACGCGAGCGAGGTGCTCGCACGCCTCGGTGACTGCGCCATCTGCAACGAGGATCTCGGCAAGGAGGCCTTCGCCCGCGCGGCGACACTGCTGCGCCGCGTCCTCGACGCGGCGCCCAAGGGTGATCACCATCTCGTGTGCAGCGTCGTCGCCGGCCCGAGGGCGCTCAGGTCCAGCTTGAACACGGACACGGACACGGACGAGGACGGCACGGTCGCGCTCGACGAGACCGAGGCGACGGGCCTCATCAACGTGCTCGCGCTGGGGCTTGTCACCCCGCATACCGCAGGGCTCATCGTGCGGACCCGCACCGAAGGCACGGCGGACCGTGCGTACGGCTGGCGCCTGGACGAGCGCGGCGCCATCACAGCGCTCACCGCCTCCGAGGTCTTCGATGCCTACTGCACCGCCCCTCACCCCGACGGATGGATCGGCCCGGACACCGACGACACCGAGTACTGCACGGCGCCCGACCTCGCCCCCGAAGACCCCAAGTTCCGGCCCCACCGCTAGCCCGACCCCGCGAGGGGCGTCCGGCCGACGCAACGGCCGAGGCGCCCCTCGCGGGCCACCTCCCCGGTGCTGTAGCTCAGTTGGCAGAGCGCGGATCTTATATGTCCTAGGTCGTGGGTTCGAGTCCCACCAGCACCACCCGGCCCCTGCCCACCCGCCACGCGGGCGACGGGCCCCTCCCCAAAGCCCGTCGCCCATCTGGACGGCGCGGCCGGCCTGCGGGCACTCGACACACCCAACGCACCGTAGGCCCGAGCTTCCACGCCTTTCCTCGCAGGTCAGGGGTGGGTTCACACCATCCCAGAACACACTATTATTTAGATGCAGCGAGTTGGCTGCCCCTTTTGGGCCGCTCAACCTGCCCAGTCGGCCCAGGAGTTGCCGTGTTTCGAACGATGCGCCGCGCACTGCGACGGGCGCGCCTGCACATCCCCGTCCGCCCGCTCACAGCGCGGGCCGCACACCTGCCGCCCACCGCGCGCGATGCACTCGGGGAGCACGTGAGCGCCGAGGAGGCCATCACCTTCAACCGGGGCCGCGTCGCGACCGCCAGCGCCGTCGCGCTCTACCGCGGCGGGCTCCAACTCCCCCTGTCCGACGCGTTCTTGGACAACGTCGTACGCGCGCTGGGCTTCCCGTATTCGCGGCCGAGCCGGGAGACCCGCGCCGCCATCCGTGCCGCGCTCGCCGTCCTGGAAGCCGACCCCACCATCACCCGCTGACCGCCCCTTTGGCTGCGCGGCCTGATCGCCCAGCCCCGCAACACGGAAGAAGGATCCCGATGTTCGCCGTAGCTCCCGACCCTGACCACGGCCTTGTCGCCGGGCCCGCGTGTTCGGACGGCCTCACGCCCGAAGTCGAGCAGTTCCATGCCGGGCAGGGGTTCACCTGGAACGACAAGATCGAGGCGTTCACCCGCAGCCACGACACCGCGCCCACACCCGCGGACGTGGACACCATCGCGAACGGGCTGCGCGACCTGGGCCAGTACGTCATCTCCACCCACGCCTCGCAGCGCCGCAGCTGACCGGCCCGCGGGTCGACCCTCACCCCACCCCACGGCCGCACGAAGGGAGTTCCCCGATGCCCAGCAGCCGCGCTCTGCCGCAGCGCCCCATCCGATATGCCGTCATCGAGCACCAGGAGCGCTACCGCGTCCTGGACCAGCTCCACGGCTACGCCCTCAGTGACCACACCGCCCGCGAGGCCGCCGAAGACAGCGCGCGCGAGCTCACCGCCAACCCGGCGGCCGCCATCGCCGCCGTCGAGGCACTCGACGCCGCCCAGCGGGGCCCCCCCGCGCGCGGGCGGCGCAGCTTGCCCAGGGTCGGGGATGCCTGGAGGCCGCCCCGGGGGGGAATGATGGGGCCGTTCAGCGAGTTCAGCTCCGACCGACTGCGCACCCTGATCGCCGCCGGCCATCTCGCCCAGGTGTACAGCCGGGCCGGCCACCCCTACGTCACCACGCCCGAGCGCTACGCGCAGCTGCCCCTCAGCTGGATACACGACGAGGGCGTGACGTACCCGGTCGCCGACTTCACGCTGCTCGACCGCCACCGCCCGGCCCGCGCATCACTGTCGGCGCACGCGCGCTACGCGCCGTGCGAGCTCCACGGCATCAGCCTGTGGCGCTGCCTGCTGTGCGCCCCGCGCGAGGCGTACGAGTGCGACTGGGGCACCTGCACCGCGAACCGGATCACCGCATCCCACTGCGAGCGGTGCGCCCGCAGCAACCCCCTGCGCACCTTCCCTCTGCCTCCCTGCCCGGCACCGGACTGACACCAAAAGCCGCAGGTCAGAGGCGGGTTCACACAGAACCAAAACACACTATTATTAGTAGTGAAGCAAGCGGGCAGTGCACTCCACCGCCCCTTTCGCCACCCAGCACGAAGGAGAAGCGCTCATGGCCACGGCCGCTGTGACCCCGCCCACCGACTCCGCACCGCAGGACGAGGCAGCACCGCAGATCGTCTATCTCGACCCGAAGCTCGTGGTGCGCGATGAGTACAACGCCCGTGAGGAGGACACCGAACCGGACGACGACTTGATCAAGTCCGTGACGGAGCTCGGAGTCGAGGAGCCCATCAGCGTCCGCCCGCGAGGCGACGGCACCTTCGGCGCGTTCAAGGGATGGAGGCGCACCCAGGCGCTCCAGATCGCCAACGCCACCGCCGAGCAGGACGGCCGTCCCGTCCGCAAGATCAAGGCGTTCGTCTGTGCGGATCTGGTCGGCCGCGACGGCTGGACCAAGTTCCTGTCCCTGGTGGAGAACAAGGACCGCAAGGGCATGAGCGAGCGCGACATCCTCAAGTCGCAGGAACTCGCCCTGATCGAAATGGATGATGTCGAGCGCGGCCGCGCCGCCAAAGCGCTGGGGGTCGGGCGCCATGCGGCCAAGCAGGCCAAGGCGGCGCAGAAGCTCGATGACGCCACCCTGCGCCGGGCGGCGGCCGGAGGCATGGACCTGGAGCAGACCGCCCAGCTCGCCGAAGTCGAGAGCATCCGAGGAGCGGACAACCGTCTCCTGGCCGCGCTCAAGCGTGATCAGGACGAAGGCGGCGGCGGACGCGGCCACTGGGACCAGGCGTTCGCGCAGCTCAAGGCCGAACAGGAGGACGCCGCGTCCCGGGCCAAGGCGATCGAGGACCTGAAGGCGGCGGGCATCCCACTGCTGCGCGCACCCTCGTACGGCGAGAAGGACCCCTCCCGGCCGCTCACCGAGCTGACCACGTCCCTGGGCAACTTGCTGACCGAGGACAACCACAAGGGCTGTCACGGCCACAGCGCCCGGCTGGATGAGGAGCACCAGCCGGTGTGGCACTGCGCCGACCCGGCCGCCCACGGGCACAAGGTCCGCCCCACCCCGAAGAAGCCGAAGACGGAGGCCGACAAGCAGCAGGCCGAAGAACGCGCCCGGACCACCGCGCACAACCGGGCCTGGAAGGCGGCGGCCGGACCCAGGCGCGAGTTCATCAAGCGGCTCGTACGGGGCAAGACCCTGCCCGAGGAGGCCCGCGAGTTCGCCGTGCGGATCATGCTCGAACTGCCCCGCCTCTACGGCAAATGGGCCGACAAGCAGCGCACCGAGACCCTCGCCGCACTGCTCGGCGCGAAGGACCCTGCCAAGGAGTCGGCCGCCGACCTCGCCGCCGCCTTCGCCAAGAACCGGCTCCCCAACATCGTGTTCGCACAGGTCGCGGCCGCCTTCGAGGACGCCATCAGCGAGCCCAAGCAGTACGACAACGCGCGGATGCGGCACGTCTTCCTGTGGGAGGAGCCGTCCCGGCACCACGTCGAATACCTGCTGCTCCTGGAAGCGCTCGGCAAGGCGGACAACGGCAGCTACCAGCTCGCCGAGGTCGAGGCCCAGGCCATCGCCAGCCAGCGGCCCGACACCGCCGCCTGAACACCACGCAAGCCCCCGGCCGGGGGCCCCCGCGCCCCCCCGGGCCCCCCCCCCCCCCGAACGCGGAGGCGGCGGCC
>NZ_JAEIMH010000048.1:11826-40594 GCF_016464295.1 Streptomyces sp. N35
CCCCCCCCCCGCCCCCGCCCCCCCACCCCCCCCGCCGCCCGCGCCCCCCCCCCCGGCGCCTCGCCCGCTCCCCGCACACCCAAGAAAGGCGATGCAGCATGCCCGAAACCATGGGGAGCGTCCTCACCTTCATCTCCCGACTACCGGACCCGACCGAGGTCGCCAAGATCCAGATCGCTGCCGCCGAGCAGCTGCGCGCTCTCGACAAGAAGGCGTACGCCGACGTCGGCCCCGGCCGCGAGGCCCGCATCAACGACACGTTGAACCCGCCGTATCTGCGTGGCCTCACCGGCACCGTGCAGGAGGCCAACCGGACCGGAAGCCGCTTCAAGTTCCTGCTCGACGAGGAGTCCACGCGGATCCTGCGCCGCGACCCGCGCAACACGAAGTTCCGCATCCCCGACGGCGTCGAGCGCTACCGGCTCCCGGTGAACGGGATCCCGGTCCGCGCCCTGGAGCTGATCGACACGAAGTGACCGCCCTGCGGTGCCGCACGGCCCACGTGCGGCACCGCACCCCCGTTCAACCCGGCCGGTCACCTTCCCTGCCCGGTCGTCTGCGAAAGGCCGTCATGAACGCCCAGCACGATCCGTCCACCGACGCGGACGGCGATGCCCCCGACCGCCCGTTGAACCTCGCCGTCCTGCGTCACCTGGTCCACACCCACTGGAAAGACCTGCCCGGCGACACGCTCGTCGTGCTGTCCTGCGACGCCGAAGGCAACAGCTACTCGCCGTTCGCGACCTACGCCCACGGCCGGTACGCAGCCATCGGCGCCGACGACCTCGTCGGCGAACTCTTCCCGCTCCCCGAACACCTGGAGCAGGAGCCCGAGTTGCGCGACCTCTACCCGGACGGTGTCCCCGGCACCGCCGTCCCCGCACTCGCGCTGTACCCGCTCGGCTGACAGCCGCCGTGCAGGCCGGGCACCCCACCTCCACCCGGCCCGCACGGCCCCCTCCCCCACCACGCCCGTGGCCCGCCGCGGCCCGGGTCTCCCGAAAGCGACGCCCACCACCATGCCCACTGACGCCCTGTCCCGTGACCTCGACCCGACTGCCCCGGCGCTGATCATCACCGACCGGCCCGACGGCGACCCGGTCGGTCTCGGAGCCTGCCCGGTCCCCCGCATTCACCGCACCGCCGAGCAGTTCAGCGCCAAGGAGTACCAGCGCGCGCCGCTCGTGCTCCTGGACGACCGCAGCTACACCGCCTTCACGCTCCGCGCCATGCCGCGCCGCCGGGGCCTCATCCTCGTCCTCGTCGACCAGGACGATGCCTCCATCTGGACGCGGACCGTCGCCGTCGGGGGCGATGCGGTCGTCACCGCCGTAGCGGATCCCGCGTGGCTGCACCTGCGGCTGCACGAGGCCACCGACCGCCGCCACGCCGACTGGGAGGAGCTGCTCGCCGACGGCCCCGCCGACCCTCCGCAGCCAGCCAGCGGCTGACGCTCAACAGCACGCCCTCACCTTGCACTTCGTCGACCGGAAGGATCCTCACCGTGGCGGCGATACCCGAACGCTGCGCCCACCGCCCGCGCGCCGGCGGGCTGGTGGTGCCCTACGTCACCCTGATCCACAACGGTCATGCGGCCTTCGGCACCCTCGACGCCGACAAGACCCGCAGGGCCTTCACGCAACGGCTCTGCCAGATCTGCGAGCAACCGCTGAACGAGCGGTGCTTCCTGATCGTCCGCCCGGCCGACGTCACCGAGGGCTGCTCACCGGAACCGGCGCTGCACCCCGAGTGTCTGCCATACACCGCCGCCCACTGCCCGATGCTCAACGGCACCGCCAGGCACTACCGCGCGAGCCCGGTCCTCGCCCATCACCCGGCGGGGCGTCCGTGCACCGACCCGGCCTGCCCGTGCCCAGCGCGCACCCCCGACGGCGGGCACACCGCCCGCAGCGGCCGCCCGGCCGACCGGTACGAGGCCTGGATGATCCACACCTCCACCTACCAGTTGGTCCACCGCCCCGACCGGCCGGACATGCCCTCCGGCATCCGCCTCGACGTGCCGATCCTGCGCAGGCGCGTACTGCGCACCGCTCACCTCACCCCCGACCAGCAACGCCTCATGGACCTGCTCACCACCTTGACCGGGTCCTGACCTCCCACCGCACAAAGGACCACCATGTTGATCACCCCGAATCCGTGCACGCCCGAAGGCAAGGCCATCGTGAACCTCGCCGATCAGATGGACGCCCTGCAACGGCGCGCCGGCGAATGGCCGGGAGCGGACACCGCCACCATCGTCGAGCAGTGGCTGCGCAGCTTCAGCTTCGAACCCTCAGGTGACCTCCCTCAACGGGTGACCGGCCGGGTATGGATGCTGCGCCAGTGGGACCGCCACGGTGAAGACGTGACCCTCTGGTCCGACGAGGCGTCCGCCCGGGCCGCGCTCGCACACGAGGTACGCAAGTCCTGGGACAACGTGGGAGGCGTCGAGGAAGTCCCCTTCCGCCCGCCTACCGACGACCGAGAAGCCGTGGACCTGTACTACGGCCCGGACGGCTGCGCGCACGAGGACGAGGGTTACTCGCTGCACGTCGCCGACATCTCCCGGATCGACGGCGAGAGGCTGTCCATCAGCCTCGCCGATCCCGAGGGCAGCGCCCGCGCGAACAGCGCGGCCCTCTTCCATCCGATAGAAGGTCCCGACGACGAGGGTCTGCCCTGTATCGAGATCGCGGGCGTCCTCGTGTTCGCGTACCTCGACGCCGAACGCCAAGCCGTACGGATCGACGTGCATCTGGACACGGCCGACGAGCAGTTGGTCCGCGCGGATGGCACCATCCCGATCCGTATCGAGGTCGAGGACGACACCGTGTGCAGCATCGGCGCCACTGCGCCGGCACCCGCCCACGCCTGCGGCGCCTGCGAGCCCGACCTCGCCGACGTGCCGGAGCAATCTGTCACGACGGAAGGCCTGAGTACGGGGGTTGACCACACCCAAGAACACACTATTATTTGACTTAGGAGGTGTTCCCATGGTCCCGTCCGTCACGCACGTGTCCGGCACCGTCGCCGGCGACGTCGAAGTCCGCTTCACCAACAGCGGGGTTGCCGTCTGCCGGTTCCGGCTCACCGAGACCCCGCGCTCGTGGAACCGCGCCACGCGCAAGTGGCAGGACGGGACCCTGCGGTACATCTGCACCGCCTGGGACGACCTCGCCACCCACGCGACCGAGTCCCTCGTCGACGGCGTCCACGTCCTGGCGACCGGGACCATCACGGAGATCAGGGACAACGTCGTCTACCTGACCGCCGACGATCTCGGCGTCAGCCTGCGCCAGCGCATCGCGTACACGGAGGCGAGCCTGCCGAGTCCGCAGGCAGCCCGCCCGGTCATCACCCCCGCCCCGCCCGCACCCGCAGCAGTCGCCACTCCGCAGGGGTCCGGCCCCGCTCCCGCCTGGTGGAGCAAGCAGCGCACCGCCGGCTGGACCTGACGCCACGCGGGACGCGCACGGCGACGGATCCCCTTCCCGTCGGCCGTCGCGACCGCCCGCCCGGCGTGGCGCCCGCCTCCCCCTCCCGGGCCCCGCCCCCCCCTCCCCCGCCGGGTCCGCGCCCCCTGACGCCGACACCCTGCCCTGACCCCTCACCGACGAAAGGAGGCAAGGCGCCATGCCCTCCACGGCGTACACCCCTGCCCTGCCGGGCTTCACCACCAACGACGACCTGGACACAGTGATCAACTGGGGTGTCGGGGCGGATTCATCGGCGTACATCGCCGAGATGCTGACCGACCCTGCCGGGTACGGCATCGACCTGGATCGCACCGTGGTGCTGTACATGGCCACCGGTAGCGAGTGGCCCGAAACCCGGCTCCTGGCGGACGAGTTCATGGTCCCGCTGCTGCGCGAGCGCCGGGTTCGGCTCGTGCAGCTGGCGCGCAACGGGCACCTCCAGTCGGACGGGTTCACCGTCCTCGACGACTCCCGTAGTCCGGAGCGGCTGTGCGAGCGCGGCCCGTGGACGCTGTGGGATGACCAGGAGTCCGTCGGCACCGTTCCCCAGGTCGCGGGCACCCGTAAGTGCAGTCTGTGGGCCAAGGGGGACGTTGGCGACTGGTGGCTCAAGCAGACCTTTGGCGGCCGCCCGTTCCGGCAGATCATGGGCTTCAACGCCGATGAGGAAGGACGGCGTTTCGGCGACCAGGCCGCCTCCAGGATGCCCGGACGGACCGGGGAGTTCCCGCTCATCGACTGGGGCTGGGATAGGCGCCGCTGTGAAACATACTTATTCGAGCGATTCGGCGTGAACTGGCCCAAATCGTACTGCACGTTCTGTTGCTTCCCCACGTCGATGGGGGCGCTGCCCGCGCACCTGGAGCGTATGCGCACCCACCCGGACATCGCCGGCGAGGTGTTGCGCCTGGAGTACACGGCGATGTGCCTCAACCCGAACGCGAAGTTGTACGGGCGCAGGTCGCTGCTGGAGCTCTTCGACTCCACCGAGCCGCGGGACAAGGCCTGCCTGGAGGCCTTCGAGCGGGAGCTCGACATGCCGTGGGCGCTGTACCACGTGCGCCGGCTGTTCCTGCTGTCCGAGGACGGCCGACGCCGCCCGGTGAAGCGCTCGACCGAGAAGGTCGACCTCGGCCGCCCCGACCAGCTCGCCCGCCGCCTGGTCGCCGTCTCCGCACAGCACGGCTTCGGCGTCGAACGCGACCCGCTCTACGGGCGCGCACGGGCGTGGGTCCGTCCGCGGGCACAGACCTGGCCGATGGCGGAGGAACTCTTCGTCACCGCCCCCGCCCGCGTGATCAACAAGCAGGACCCGTCGAGCAGCACTGGACCGCCCTGGTCTCCGGCGGCGCGCAACTCCCGCTCGCCTGAAACGCCCCCTCCACCCGCTGGCCTCGGCCATGTGCCGCTCGCGCGCACCACCCCATCCGCCCTTCGACTGCAGGGAGTTCCGTCATGACGAGCTGGCTGCGCCACATCGGCGGAGCAATCATGGGGATCCTCGACCCCGTCCCTTCTCCGGTGCCGTCTCCCATGAGCGAGCAAGAGGGTGCGTGGGTGCGCGAGCACGCGTGGACCAAGGGGCTGCGGAAGATCGAGGCCGCCTACCCGCATGGCTTCCACCGGTGGTGCGCGTGTGAGCGCGGCACCTGTGTCTCCTGCCGGGGCGGCCATCACGAGCAGTGCATCAGCGGCAACGGTCCTCGAGTCGAACAGGACGACGGCACCATCACCGACCGCGACGGGTTCGTCGTCGCGGTGCTGCTCCATGGGCCCGGGAAGCGGCCGTGCCGCTGGCAGTGCCGGTGCGCGCATCCCACGCGCCGGGAGGTCGCACGCGGTACAGCAACGCAGCCGGCACCGCCGAAGTGTCTCGATGCCCCGGTCACGCCCGACCCGGCCGGCCAGTTGGCGCTCTTCGGACACGACGTCACCTCCGACACGGCAGGGACGTCGTGAAGGGCGGGGTCCAACAGATGCTGCCGGTCGAGTTGCTGCCGGAGGTGGCGGCCAGCTCGCCCTGGTGTCTGCGCTGGCAGCAGCGCCGGCACTCGTGGCGGCATGTCCGCGACGGGGGATTCGACGCCCGGCGGTACGCCGTTGACGTCATGGCCGAGGCGGAGCCCGCCAAGAGCTTCGTGCTCGCCCACCACTACGCCAGCTCATACCCGCCGGTGTCCGTGCAGTTCGGGCTCTACGACACGGTGGATGGCGCACGGCGCCTGTGTGGCGTCGCCACGTTCGGGGTGCCGGCGACCACCGCCGTCCTCACCAACCCCTTGCCCGAACTGACGCCGTACACCGAATCGCTGGTGTGCTCCCGCTTCGTCCTGCTCGACGAATGCCCCGGCAACGCCGAATCGTGGTTCCTGGCGCGCTGCTTCGACCAGCTACTCACCCGCGGCGTCCGCGGCATCGTCACCTTCGCCGACCCGGTCCCCCGCCGCACAGCCTCCGGGAAGCTCGTCATGCCCGGCCACGTCGGCACCATCTACGCCGCCACCAATGCCCTCTACGCCGGCCGCGCCACCGCCCGAACGCTGAAGCTCCTGCCGGACGGCACCGTTTTCGACGACCGCGCCGCACAGAAGATCCGACGCCAGGAACAGGGTCACAGATACGCCGAGGCCCGGCTCCTCGCCCTGGGCGCACCCCCTCGGCCATCCGGACATCCGCCGAGCATCTGGCTGCGCGAGGCACTCGCCGCGATCGGGGCACGCAACATGCGCCACCGGGGCAACCACCGTTTCGTCTGGCCGCTCGGCCGCAACCAGCGCGAGCGCGACCAGGTCGCCCTCGGCCTGCCGCCGCAGTGGCCCTACCCCAAGGTCCCGGATCTCGATCCGGCTCTGCGCTGAGCACCACGCGCCGACCGCCCTGCTGGCGCACGCCCCCGTTCCACACCCACACCTTGCCCTGGAGAAACCATGTCTTCCCGCCCTGACGCCTACCGCCCCGACCTTGCCTCCTACGACCTGCTGGCGCCCCAGTTGTCCGGCGGCAAGGACAGCGCCGTGATGATGGCGGTCTTCATGGACGCCGCCCGCGCCGCGGGTGTGGAAGACCGGGTGATCTCGTATCACTCCAGCCTCGGTGTTCTGGAGTGGCCAGCGGTCGACTTCGAAGGCGCCCGCTTCCCTGGAGTGTCCGAGCTCGCGGCGCTGCAGAGCGCCCCGTTCGACGTTCCGGCCGACCGGCACATCGAGGTCGCCCGGACGATGCCCGGCCCCAACGGCACCCTGATCCCGCGCAGTCTGCTCACCGAGATCGCGGCATACGGCCGGTTCCCGCGCATGGGAAGCCCGTATTGCCGCAAGTACGCGAAAGAGGGCGTGGTTTCCGCGGCCTGGACTCCCCTGGTCACCCGCCTCAGCCGGGACCTCGGCCGACCGGTCCGGATCTTGAAGGTCATGGGCCTGCGCAGCGACGAGGGCGCCGACCGCAGGAAACGTCCGCCGTTTCGTACGGTGCTGGCCAACTCGGCGCGGATCGTGGACGAGTGGCTACCGATCAAGGACTGGTCGACCAACGCGGTCAAGGCCTGGCACGCGAGCGCCCCGGTGCCGTACGCCTGGACCTACGACTCAGTGCCCGGCGCCCGGGATTGGAGAGGCACCTCGCGCTGCTCGTGTTCTCTGTGCTGCTTCGCGTCCGTCCCTGACCTGCTGCTGTCGATCGGGCGACGGCCGCGGCTTGCGCGCCTGTACGCCGAAGTCGAGGCCGTCCGCGGGGACAGTCTGCGCCCCGACCGGAAGATCGCCGATCTGATCCGGCACTCCGAGCAGTGCGCGGCGCCGGCGCCGGGTGTGGTGTGCGCCGATGACGGCCCAGAGTTCACCGCCCTCGAGGAGCAGGTACGTGCAGCCCTCTCGTACGAGCCGCGCAAGGAGCCCGACTTGGCCCGTGGCCGCGGCAGTCGGCCGCTGTGTGACGGTTGCCGCTGAGCAACGAGCCATCCACCGCCCCTTCATGAAAGGCATACTGCGCATGATGACCACGACGACCCAGCGTCTCCTAGACCTCGCGGCCGCGGCGCCGGCCCGGCACGGCGAGGACCTGCTGCGGCTGCTCCGCGAGGCGAGCACGCTGTACCAGCACGGACTTGAGGAGCTGCGGCGGCAGATGACCGACCGCTTGGCCGGCCAGAGTTCGACGGAGCTGGCGGCCGCGGCCACGGGCGCCGGAATGCCGTGTGATCCCGGTCAGGACCGGGGCGAGCTGGTCCTGCTCCTGAGCTTGCTCGAGTGGGAGATGACGCCGGCCGCGATCGCCTACGCGGAGATGGCCGAGGACGCGGCCCGACGCGGCGTCTGCTTGCTGCCCGAGGTATAGAGCCGCGGCCCGTACGCAGGCGCGCTCGAGAATTTACGCGCAGCCAGCTGGACCCCGGACCGAAACTCCTGCCATTATTTGCGTTGCGGGTCGGGTTGGCCGGCCTATCGCCGACAGGACGGACGGTTCCGCCATGACCTCGCGCCGCGCGCCTCGCCTGGCCGACGCTGCCGAGCTCGCGGCCGAACAGGGTCTGACTCCGGCGCGGATCAGCAGCCTCTACACGAGCCGCGAGCTGAACAGCGCCGGCCGGCCGTTCCCGGAGCCGGTCGACCGTCGCGGCCGAGCCCGGTTGTGGGACCACGCGGAGGTCACCGAGTGGTTCGCGCACCGTGCGGCGGCGCGGCTCGCCACCTACACACCGCCGTCCCGCGATCCCGATGAGCTGCTGAACGCCGCGCAGGCCTCGAGGTACCTCGGTTACAAGAACCCCAACCAGGTCACCACCTTCGTCAGGGACCACCCGGGGTACTTTCCCGAGCCGGACGAGGTCGAGGAAAAGGGCACTGCCGCCAACCCGCATCGCAGGCTCAAGTGGCGGGTGGCGACCCTGGACCAGTGGCGGGCCAGTCGGCCCGGCCGCGGTCGGCGATCCGGCGTGAAGCAGGCGCCGCCGCTGCCCGACGTTCCCGTCGACGGCGACCTGGACGAGCTCCTCGGCGCGAGCCAGGCGGCCGCCCTGCTCGGCTACAAGAGCGTCGGGTCGTTCTCCAGCAGCCTGTCGCAGGGCAACCTTCCCCTGTTGGAAACCACCGACGGTGTCGCCGTGAACGCCGGGAAGCAGAACGGGCGCCGCCGCTGGACGCGCCGGCGCATCCTCGAGCAGGCCGAGCAGCGCGCCGGGCGGTAAGACCGGCGGTGTGCGCACCGCCCCTGTGAACGCGGCCCCCGGTTTTGGGGTGTTGGTCCCTTGCGGGCCGGAGGCCGCGCGATGGCCGGCATGGCGTGGCTCGCCACCACGCCCCGCAGGAGCAGACTCTGCTGCTGCGGACCGGCCATCGCCGCTTTCGCGATCCGAGGCCGGCAGTCGACGAACGAAACGCCCCAACCTGCCTCGTGGTCGGGATCTACCGCCCCGACCACTCCCCCGACCACCGGTCACGTTGTTGAGTCGTGACCTTGGTCGGGGTCGAGTGGTCGGGGTTCTGGTCGGGGCTCACGGGTTGGATCAGCCCATGTCCCGAACGCGTTTCGTGTCCACGGCCGATGCCGAGGCCCACCCCAGTCCCGCCGAGCCGTTGCGGCTGCAGGTGTTGGCTGCGCTCGCCCTGCACCGGATGGCCACCACCGAGCAGCTGCGCCAGATGCTCCGGCCAGACGGCAGTCGCCAGTTGCTCTCGCGCGTGCTGAACAAGCTGCGCGCCACGGGCTGGGTCGATCTGACGCCCCTGCCAGATGCCCCGACGTTCGCCTGGTATCTCACTGCGGACGGCGCCCGGATCACCCGCGATCTGCCAGCGCTGAGGGGACGGCCTCCGTATCCCATCCCGTCGGGGGCGGCCGCGTCGCTGAGGACGCCCCACACCCTGACCGTCGTCCGCACCCATCTGTGCTTCGCAGCCGACGCCCGCCGGCTCGGTCACGAGCACGGGCCGTGGGACTGGACGCCCGAAGTCGCGCACTCCATCGGCGACGGTGAGCGCCTGGTCGCCGACGCGGTGCTGCACTACACCGTCGTCGAGGGTGCGCACCGCCGGAAACTCCGCGCGTTCGTGGAGGTCGACCGCACCACCATGAGCAGCGAACGCCTGGCCACCAAACTGATCGACTACGCCCGGCTGTTCAGTCACGAACCGCAGCCTGTCGGCCGGCGTAAGCCCACCACACCCGGCCCGGCCTGGCTGCGCTGGTATCCGGTCTTCCCGCGGATCCTGTTCGTCCTCACAAACGCCTCCCCGCACCGGCTCAAGAACCGGATCAGCGACCTGCAGGACATGACCGCGCAGCACCCGCTCGTCGCCGCCTTCGCCCGTACGGTCCAACTCGGCGCCGCAGTCTTGGAGGACCTCGAGGACAGCGGTCCCTCCGCCGCCGTGTGGGTTCCGTTGGTCGCCGGAGATCCTCGCCCGTGGACGGAACTGTAGGGATCAGAAAAGTTCGGCGGGGCCGCCGCGCAGTCCTACCGTGGGCGGCCCATCGACCAGGACATCGGACGATGTCAGCTCAATTCAGTGCAGTGGGGTGCCCCGACATTCCGAGCTCCGCGCAGTTCGGTGCGCAGCTGCGCCTGGGGCGCGCGGCTCCGCAGGCGAACGTCGAGTGCCCCGCGGAGCATGCCGTCGGCGCGGCGTCCTTTGGGGAGTCGGGCGGGGTCGAGCCCGTCACGCTGGGCGATGAGCGTGCCGAGTTCGTGGCGGCCGTGGGGTGCCCGGCCGCTGTGGCCTGTCGGATGAGCTCGGTTCCCAGAAGCCCGCTGCCGCCAACGATCAGAGCTGGCATGGGCGACCACGGTAGACCGGGCCTGGCCAAATGGGGATGGGGGCTTGGTCAGGCCCACTGGGGATGGTCGCCGGTCCGGCTGGACTGGCCTACGAGACCCCCCAGTTGCCCCAGTTGCTCTTCCAGCGGGCGGGTGCCGTCGATGACCAGGTCGGCGTACTGCTTGGTGGGGCGGACATGGGCCTCATGGGCGTCGCGTCCGCGGGCGAGGTAGCCACGCAGTGAGGTCCTGGGGTCCCCCTCCTCGAACTTCCGCAGCACTTTGAGGGCGAGCCTCAGATCGGCTGGCATCTCGATGTAGGCGCTCCAGCGTGCGCGGTGGCGTACGAGCGGCAAGGCGAGGGCGAAGGTGCCTTCGACAATCAGGAGCGACGCCGTGGTGGTGCGGTCGAGGATCTGCTGCAGCCGGCCCGTGTCGATTGCGCGAGGGTCACTGTAGTCGACTACCTGACGGGTGGGCGTGTCGAAGGACGGCACGCTGGGCGCCATGGTCGGGTCGGTGTGGAAGTAGTGGTCCAGGTGCACAACGACGCCGCCGGGGGTGCGATCGGCGAGGCGGGTGGCGAGGGTGGTCTTGCCGGAACCTGCCCCGCCGGCCAGGGCGAGCAGGGCGGGGGTCGTGCGATCGTCCACAGGTGCGCCTCGATGTGCATGGGGGTGCCGGGTTCGAGGTCGCGACTGTAGTGCGCGTGTGGGGTGCGCAAGCCGAATCGGCTCACGCACCCCACTTTTGGGCGATCACGCGTGGCTGGCTGACACCATCGCGGCGAGCTGTTCCAGAGCGGTGCCGGGAATCGTGCCCACCGCCGAGCAGGGATCGTCGCTGCTCCGGGAGGGCCCGGGCTCCGGGGTGAGAACGTGGTGACCGTAGGCCCTGAGCTTGGCGACGTTGTCCTGCGTGACGCGGGCGTGCCACATGTCCCCGTGCATCGCGGGGTAGAAGGACACGCTCGATCGGGAGGACTGCTTCAGGATGAGTGCGCACAGAAGGTTGTCGGTGAGTCCGTGCGCTGCCTTGGCCAGGGTGTTGGCCGTCGTAGGCGCGACAAGGAAGTGGTCGCACTGGTCCAACAGCTTGGTGTGCAAGGGGTTGGGGTCGGTCGCCCAGTTCTCGTCGGTGTAGATCGCGACGCGGTCCAGGCGGGGAAGGAAGGCGAGTGCTGCGGGTGAGGCGACGACGGTGACGCTGTCCGCGTAGATGTCGAGCGCCCTCTTGACCAGGAGGTCTGCGGCGGTGGTGGCGCTGGAGCCGGTCACTCCGATCAGCAGTCGTCCCAAGGGGTGGGTCATGCGATCGCCTCGGGCGCTATTCGGATCTCGTCGACACGGTCCGCGAGGGTCTGCAGGTTGCGGACGTTCGGGTGCGCCAGGAGGTTGGCAATCCGGGCGCCGAAAACGTGGCGCCACCATGTGCCCCAGGGGCCGTCGGGCAGGAAGTCCAGCTCGGCTTGGGCGAGTTCGAGGTAGACGCGGAGGACGTCGCGGCGCTCGGGGTCCTCGGTGTTCGCGGTCCTGGTCTGCTTGCGTAGTCGGAGGATCTGCTCGGCCTGCGGCCCCAACACCTTCGGCGAGTAGAGCCACTTGGCCGGAGGCGGTGCGTGGCCGGTGCACAGGAACGCGCTCCACGTAAGGAGTTTGATCATCTCCTCGATGAGGTGGTGCCAGCATTCGGCTTCGTCCCGTAGGACGCCCTGGTAGACGCTGCGCCAGAACAGGGAGGCGTAGCGCTGCAGGATGGCCAGGGTCAGCCGTTCGCGGTTGGTGGTGGTGAAGGTGTGCTGCAGGGCTTCCTGTGCGGAGCGCAGGACACGGTCGGGGTCGTGCTGGATCTCCATGGCGAGGTAGTTCTCTAAGTTCTCCAGATAGTCCGGGTCCAGGGTGGGTGGGAGCTTTGCGAACCGGTCGATGGCGTCGGTGCGGAGGAACTTCAGGTTGAGGATGGGCCAGCGCCCGGCGACCGGCAGGTTGAGCACGAAGTGGTCGACCAGCGACTCGTCGCGGCCCTCGAAGAGACGTTCCTGGACGGCCCCTTCGGGTAGAAGGCGGTCCAAGGCGTATGCCTCGCTCAGTGGTGTGGTGCGGGGGCAGAACACCCAGATGTCCAGGTCGGACAGGTCGTCGGCGACTCCCATACGCGTCGATCCGCACAGTGTGATCCCTGACACCTCCCGCTGGCTGCGCAGGTGGTCGAGGTAGTGCTCGCACGTCGGGGTGGCAGTGGTGCTGGTCACGGGTATATCTCCTGGTGGGCGCGCAGGTCACGGATGGCGCGGGCGAGTTCGTCGCGGGTGACGGTGTCGGTGAAGTCGACCTTGCCGATGGCGAGGGGCAGGACGTAGTGCAGGGACGCGCCCCCGCGCTGGGCCTGGAGGGCGTGGACGCGGTCGATGAGCGCCGTCGTATCGATGTGGCTGTCCATCACGGGCAGGCCAAGGCGGCGGATCGTGGTGAGGATCCGGCTGAACACGGTGGGATCGAGCTGTCCTCGGTGCAGGGCGATGTGGGCGGCGACGGCAATGCCGATGCCGACGGCCGTGCCGTGGCGGATCCGGAAGCCGGTGAGATCTTCCAGGGGGTGGGCGACGGTGTGTCCGAAGTTCAGCTCGCGCCGCAAGTCGCGTTCAAAGGCGTTGTCACCGAGCAGGCGGAGTTTCGCCTCGACACAGGTGCGCACCACCTTCAGCAGGATGTCGGCGTCGTCAGGGGCCACCCCTTGTTCCAGGACGGCGAACAGGTCGTCCGGATCGTCCACGATGGCGATCTTGAGGGCTTCACCGAGGGCAGCGGAGATCTCCGCTGCGGGCAGGGTGTTCAGGGCGTCCAGGTGGATGTCTACGGCGGTGGGGTGGGAGAAGCCGCCGATCAGGTTCTTCTGTTCAGGGTGGTTGACGCCGACTTTCCCGCCGATGGCCGCGTCGATCATCGCGAGCAGCGTGGTGGGCACATACACGGCCGGGACACCGCGGAAGTAGAGCGAGGCGACCTGGCCAACAAGGTCGCAGGTGGCGCCGCCGCCGATGGCGACGAGCGGCATGCGCCGGTGGGCGCCACGGTCACGCAGTCGGTCGATGATCGACTGCGCGTGGTCAAGGTTCTTGTGATGCTCGCCGGGTTCGACGATCAGATGCCGGTCGGCGGGCAGAACCGACTGCAGTTCATCGCGCCACAGTTCGGCGACGTTGCCGTCGAGGAGAAGGAACGATCCGTCCTGCGCGTGGCGGGCGACTGTTTCGGCAAACCCCGTCCGCTGTATGCGGATGTGAGTGCGGTCGACGCGGGTGGCGTGAGCGATGAGGTCGTCGCCCGTGCGGCGCACGGTGATGCCTTCGGCTGCTCGGACCGGGGTGTGTGAGGTGAGCATGGCTTCCCTTCTCAGCCGAGGGGCAGGTGGAGGCCCAGGCGCCTGAGGGCGCCTGGGCCTCCACGGCTGTGTGCCGGATCAGCAGGGACGTCCGGCCTTCGGCGCGGAGTCCGTGTCGCGCGGGGGCGTGGGCTGCGTGTGCATGTCGACCTCCCTTCTGATCTGGGGGTCTTCGAGGAAAGAACGCACTCCACGTAACACAGAGTGCTTCTGATGGATTAGCCTCTATCTAATGCATTAAATTGTCAAGAGGCCTCCAACGGGGGCGAGTTGACCGCGAAGGACGGAGCAGATGTCATGGGCCAGCAGCCGCCGTACATGGTCGCCGCCGACAAACTGCGGGCGGAGCTGGCGGCGGGGCGCTGGCAGCTCAACGAACGTCTGCCTTCCCGCGCCCGCCTCGCCGAGGAGTACGGTGTCGGCCCCAACGTCATGCAGCGTGCTCAGGAACGCCTCATCGAAGAGGGATTGCTGGAAGGGCGCGCAGGCGCCGGCACCTACGTGAGAGCGGCCGAGCCCGGCAAGCGTCGACTGGTGCGCTCGGCCTATCGGGACGAGCGCGGCGGCTCACCCTTCCGCGGCGACATGCGCGACCGGGGAAGCACCGGAACCTGGGAAGCACACAGCCAGCCCCGGACACCGGCCTCAACGGAGATCGCACGACGCCTGGGCATCGAACCGGGCGAACCATGCGTGTGCACCGCGTATGAGTTCTTCGCCGACGGCAGGCCGGTCCAGACGTCCGTGAGTTGGGAACCCATGTCCATCACCGCACAGACTCCGGTCCTGCTTCCCGAATCCGGGCCGCTCGCCGGCCAGGGGGTGGTGGAGCGGATGCGCTCCCTGGACATCGAGATCTCCTTTTCGACCGAGGTGCCCCGGCCGGCCAGGGCCACTCAGGAGCAGGCCAACCTCCTGGGCATCAGCCGGGGAGCATTGATCCTGATCATCGAACGCACCTACTACGACAGCGACCACCGGGCGGTGGAGACGGCCGACATCGTCATTCCCGCGGATCGCTGCGACGTCGTGTACGAGATCGGCCAGCCGAGCGCATAGACCGCAGCGTAATTCCGCTGCTTCGAGGCGGCTGGAGCGGCACCAGATGGGACTGGCCATAGCCGGTGCCACCAGTCCTTTGCCCTGCCGGCCCTAGAAGTGGTCGGGCAGC
This sequence comes from Streptomyces sp. N35, assembly GCF_016464295.1. Lineage (NCBI taxonomy): Bacteria > Bacillati > Actinomycetota > Actinomycetes > Kitasatosporales > Streptomycetaceae > Streptomyces > Streptomyces sp. N35. Next base: position 26,606 of record NZ_JAEIMH010000048.1, read on the forward strand.
CACGGCTCGAGGTCGGCCGTGGCGCGCACCAGCGTTCGAAGCGCCTTCTCGGACACGGCCTGGACTCCTGCCATGCGGGCGGACGTAGCAGACCGGTAGCCCCCGGCGTACCAGGCGGCGAGCTGGCGGCGGGTGAGAAGCACGAGACCTTCGATCTGCGTGGGGGTGAGCTCCGCTTTCCCGTCCTTCACCTGGAGCATCCACCGGTCCCACGAGTTGCCGCTCTCGCTCTGGATCTCGATCGGTGCTTGGGTGGTGACGTCAGCGGGCCATCCCCGGAGACGAATCGCCTCGGGAGCGTTGAGGATGCGCAGCATCCAGGGGTGCCAGGACTCGGCGGTGGGCCTGAAGCGGTGAAGGTTATGCAGGAGCGCGGGGTAGGGCGGGAGAGCACCGCGGCGGAACTCGACGTTCGCGGCGCGGGTGTTGTGGCGGCCGAGGAACGCGAACATGGCCGCGGCGGTGGGCTCGCTGGCGGCCCAGAAGTCGTGGACGACGAGTGTCATGCCGTGGCGCTCGTGGCGCTTGGTGGTGAGCGACAGCAGGCCGGCCGTGGAGCCCCGGTCGCGGCTGAAGCAGTAGGTGGTCAGCGCGCTCTTCTTCTCTTTCCAGCTCGCCCACCACGCGGGCCGGTGCACTGGGCCGTTCCACTGTTTGGCCAGGACGCGCTGGAGATCGCTTGCGTCTTCGGTGAGGCCGGCGTGGATTTCGAACGCTTCGCTGGTGAAGGACCGGTTGAGGTCCTCGGTGGCGACGGTCCAGGCGAACACCGGGGTGGGGGCCTCCCAGCCAAGTCGGCGGGCGTAGCCGTTGGACGTGGTGGAGTGCACCGAGATCACGGCCCCTTGTTCCCGGAGCGGTTCCAGGCGCTCTTCGGCCATCCGGCTGTGCAGGTGTGCGCCGCGTTCCTCGGGGGCGACGCAGCCGGCTGCCAGGCAGGCGGAGGGGACCGGGGAGCCACCGAAGTACTGGTCGACGACGAAGCCGAGGCCTCCCGCGACCACGCGGCCGTCGCGCAGGGCGACCCGGAGGTCCGCGTGTGCGCGCAGGGCGGTGATGTCACCGACGGGGTGCCCGTAGCTGCGGGCGGCCAGGTCGTCGTACTCCTGCCACCTGCTGTCGTTGGCCTGGGTGAAGGTCAAGGTGTCCATGGGGGCCTCGCTTCAATAGTTGGTGGCGTCACGGATGCTGTCGGGGTCGGTGGGGACGAGGAAGGTGCGGGTGAAGGACAGCACCTGGGTGGCGTCCTGGTTGTGGCCCTCGATGTGGCAGGTGACGATCCCGCAGTCGGGGTGGCTCTTGGAGCGGCGGCGGGCGGTGATTTCGGACTGGGCGTAGAGGGTGTCGCCGACGAAGACGGGCGCGGTGAAGCGGACCTGGTCGAGCCCGAGGTTCGCGATGGTCAGGCCGCTGGTGGAGCGGACGGTCATGCCGGCGATGAGGTTGAGGGTGACGCCGCCGCAGACGAGAATGCGGCCCCACTGCGTCTGGCTGCTGTAGTGCGCGTCGGTGTGGATGGGTGCGGCGTTGGCGGTCAGGGCAGTGCCGAGCAGGTTGTCGACCTCGGTGACAGTCCGGCCCGGTCGGTGCTCGATCACCATCCCGACGGTGAAGTCGTCGAAGCCCAGGCCGATCACCTCGCGGATCCGGCGTTCGGCGATGCGCCGGTAGCCGGCGGGCAGTTCGGCGTTCACCGGATGCCGTCCACGTCGGCGACCAAGGCCTTCGCCGCGGCGAAGAACGGCGTGCCGACCATCTGTCCGTCCACCTTGGTCACGCTGGCGCCGCTGGCTTCGCCGGCGGCGACGATCGCCCGCGCCCGGGAGATCTCGCTCTCGGAGGGCGCGAACACCTCGTTGATCAGGGCTGCTTGACGCGGGTGGACGGCGCCCTTGCCGAAGAACCCGAGCTCCTTGGCCTGCTCGGCTTCCGTGCGCACCGCGTCCGGGTCGTCGAGGCGCCAGGTGGGTGCGTCGACCGCGGGGAGTCCGGCGGCCGCCGCGGCATTGATCAGCGCGGCGCGCGGGTGGAGCAGGGCTTGCCAGGTGAGGCCACAGCGCACCGCGGCCGCGTAGTCGGCCGACCCGAAGACCAGGCCGCCCAGGCGGGGCGCCGCGCAGATCGATGCGAGCTTCTCGAGCGCGCGGGGTGTTTCGATTAGGGCCCAGATGTCGGGGGTGTAGCCCGGGTCGTCCAGGACGCAGGCCACCAGCTCGATGTCCCGGGACGATTCGACCTTGGGGACAAGCACGAGGTCCGGCTTGGCCGGATAGTCGGCCATCGCCACCAGGTCCTTGATGCCTTCGCGGGTGTACGGGGAGTTCATCCGTATCCCGAGCGTGCAGGAGCCGTGCTCCGGGGCGCCGTCGAAGAATCGGTGCGCCGTGGTGCGTGCGCGGTGCTTGTCCGCCATGGCGACGGAGTCCTCCAGGTCGACGAGCGCGACGCCAGCGCCGGACGTACGGGCGGTGTCGAAGCGGGCCGGGGTCAGCGCCGGGGTGATCATCCAGGCGCGGCCGCGGTGGTGTCGGGCGTTCATCGGGGTCCCCGCTCTGTGAGCCTGCGCTGGACCAGGGCGTCGAGCTCGCGCAGGCTTTTGATGCGGTTGAGTTCCGCGAAGCTGACGTCGATGCCGTGGTCTGCTTCCAGGCGAACGGACAGGTTGACGATCCTGAGCGAGTCGATTCCGACCGCTTCCAGGCTGGCGTCCAGGTCCAGCTGGTCGACGTCACGGAGTTCGGTTTTCAGGACGGCGATGAGTTCCTCGGTCATGGCTGGGTTCCTTCGATTTGTTGGGACTTGAGGCTGCGGGCGACGTCCGCGATGAGGTCTTCCTGTCCGGCGAGGGCTTGGCGTTTGCCGAGTGCCATGAACAGGTCGATCGGGTCGAGGCCTTCGCGGGCGGCTGTGCGAAGCACCGGCTTCTTGAACCCGGAGAACACTCCGGCCAGGCCGCTGGCGAGGGTGACCGAGTCGATGACGGGTTGGCTGTCCATCAGCCGCCTACCGGCGACGTCGGCCGCGTGCAGGACCTCGCGCAGCCCGATCCCCGTGGGGTGGCCGTAGCGTTCGAGGACGGCGACGAGGACTTCGAGCTGAGCATTGCCCGCTCCGGCTCCGAAGCCGCGGGCGGTGGCGTCGATGATGCGGGCGCCGGCCTCGACGGCGGCCACGGAGTTGGCCACGGCCATGGAAAGGTTGTTGTGTCCGTGGAAGATGACCGGGGCATCCACGGCGGCCGTGATGGCCTGGATGCGGGTGGTCACGTCGGGGGGCAGGTAGTGGCCTGCGGAGTCCATGATGCCCACCGCCTGGGCGCCGAACTCGGTCAGCATCCTGCACTGGTGGGCCAGTTCGTCGGGGCTGGTCATGTGGCTCATCAGCAGGACACCCTGCGCCTGGGCGCCGAGACTGCGGGCGACGGTGAGGTGGTGCTCGGTGACGTCTGCCTCGGTGCAGTGCGCGGCGATCCGGATCACGTCGGCGCCGAGGTCGACGGCCGCGCGCAGGTCGTCGGCGGTGCCCCAGCCGGGCGCCATGAACACGCCCATGCGGGATTCGGTGAGCGCTGCGCGTACGGTCTTGAGCATCACGTGGTCGGGGAGCTTGGCCCGTCCGATCTGGAGGCTGGAGGCCCCCAGGCCGTTGCCGTGGCCGACCTCGACCACCGGAATTCTGGCCGCGTTGGCGGCCACGGCGTAGGCGCGGAGTTGGTCGGCGTCGAGCTGGTGGGCCACGGCGTGGTGGCCATCGCGCAGCGTGGGGTCGTGGATCTGGACACAGGCTTGCTCGGTGCCGGGTATGGGGTCCACGGTGGGCTCCTTCATCGGGTCGGCAGGGTGCGGTGTTCGGCGAGCAGCAGCGCAGCGGCGTTGATGATGTCGAGGTTTCCGGCGCACGCCGGGATGCGGCCGCCCAGGGCGGTGACCTCCACCGCCACCGTCAGACACCCCGGTGCGGGCTCGATCGAGGTCACCGCGTAGCCCGGTGCGAATGACCGCACCTGTTCGGCGGCCGCCTCCACTGCCGCAGTTGCTGCGGTGGAGGGCAGTTCGGGGGCCAGAACGGTCATGACCACCCGAAACGGCGGCGCAGGGCGCGCCGGGGTGAGGTTGACCAGCACTTTCACCTCAGGTGTGCGGGTGAAGGCACGGATCGCGCTCTGGGTGGTGTCGATGTACTCGTCGAGGTTGAGGCGCGTGGCCCGCCCGGCGCTGCCGCTGGCCCCGGTGCACACCACCTCGATGTAACTCGGCCGGCAGCGCCCGCCGAGGGCGTTCAGGATCGGGATCGACGCCTGTCCTCCGCAGCTGATGAGGTTGATGTGCCGGGAGCCGGCCGCCTGTTCAGCGTTGACCGTAGGTACGACGAAGGTCCCCAACTCGGTCGGCGTGAGGTCGATCAGCGTCGCGCCCGTGGCGCGCAGGGCCTGCCAGTGGCTTTCATGCGCGGAGGCGTTCGAGGCGTCGAAGACCACATCGAACGGCCCCCGTTCCACCACGGCCGCAAGGCCCTGCGAGGAGGTTGCGTATCCCCGCGCCGCGGCCTGCACGAGGCCGCTGCTCTGCGCGCTGCGCCCGGCCACCAGGCCCAGGGCCAGGCGGGGGGAGAGATGGATCCGGTCCGCGAGGTCCATGCCGATCAGGCCTGCGCCAAGGATCGCGGCGCGCCCGGGGGATTCGAAAACAGGCATGACGAAGCTCCATTGGTCGTCCGGTACTTGGTGGCGCGGGTGGTTCAGGCGACGCGCAGCTCGGCCGCGGGCAGGTGCGCGGAGTGGACCCGCACGATGCAGGTCCCATCCAGCGGGATACTGGCGTGCACGGAGCCGGCCAGGATCAGGTCACCGGCCTTAAGGCCGCCGCCGTGCGCTGCCAGCCGTCGGGCGAGCCAGACGACAGGCCGGTAGGGGTTGCCCAGCACGGCCCGTCCCTCGCCCGTGACCACCGCCTGCCCGTTGATCGACACGACCAGCGTCTCGGCCGCCAGGTCCACCGCAGGGTCCCGGGGGATCAGCGGTCCGGTGACGAAACGGGCGCAGGAGGCATTGTCGGCGATGCTGTCGGCGACGGTGATGTGCCAGCTGGAGTAGCGGGTGTCGATCACCTCGAGCGCCAGGCACACCTCGCTGACCGCACCCTGCGCGTCGGCCATCGTCACGTCCGGGCCGGACAGATCGCGTCCCAGAGTGAACGCGATCTCAGCCTCCACGCGCGGCAGCAACAGGTCCTTGCGCACGAGAGGTGCTCCCGTCGGCACGCGCATGTCGTCCAGCAGCACTCCCGAATCGGGTTCGTCCACGCCCATCTGCTCCTGCATCGCCTTCGACGTGGCGCCCGCTTTGTGCCCGACCACACGCGAGCCCGCACTGATCCTTTGCGCGATGACCGCAGCCTGCACCCGGTAGGCGTCCTCAAGGTCGAAGTCCGGGCGGGTGCCGCTCAAGGTGGGCACCGGGATGCGGTCGCGCTCGGCGTCCAGCAGCGCTCTGGCCGCATCGCCAATCCACTGAACTCGACTGTCGTGCACGGAAGTTCCCTCCCACCGAACCTGCTGGACACCCCGTGGTGTGCCGGGGTGTCCCTGCCTGGTGAAGAGTCAACCTCCCGCCGTCAGGCGGCGGTACCGTTGCCGGTGGGGTAAGCGGTATATCGCGTATATCCGGGCAGGTGGACATGACCACGCGCACGCCGAACGAGCTGCTCCGCGCCCTGGTGGTGGAGTCCGCTTGGACCTACGAGGCGTTAGCCAAGGCAGTGCGGGCGGTTGCCGCCGAGTGCGGCAGCTCCGTGCAGACCAACAAGAGCAACGTGGACCACTGGATCGCCGGCGCCGTCCCGCGCGGGGACACCGGCCGCTACCTCGCCGTTGCGCTATCGAGACGGCTGGGGCGGCTGCTCACCCTCGCGGATCTGGGTCTCCCGGATACAGGCGGCGAGGCGGACAGTGACACCATCGGGATATCCCTGGACCGGGATCCGCTGGACGCCCTACTGCCGATGTGGAGGCACGAATTGGACCGGCGCCGCTTCCTGACGACCTCCGCGTACTCCGTGGCGGCCGCAGCGCTGCCGCTGTCCCACATCCGCGAGATCGCCGCCCGCACCGAGGCGGCACGCACCGGTCACGTCGTCGGCATGGCCGAAGTCGACGCGGTACGCGACATGATCCGCGCCTTCTCCGAGATGGACGAACGCCACGGCGGACAGCACGGCCGCAGCGCACTCGTCACCTACCTCCGCGACGATGTCGCACCGCTGTGCCGGGCCCGGTTCCGCACCGACGAGGCCCGCCAGCAGATGCTCTCGGCGGCCAGCCGCGGCGTGCACCTGCTGGGCTGGAAGAGCTACGACGCCGGCCAGCAGGGCCTGGCCCAGCGCTACTACCTTCAGTCGTACGCGCTCGCCGCCGAATCCGAGGTCGTCGGCCAGGACGGTTTCGTGATGCGCACGATGGCGATGCAGGGCCTCAAGCTGCACCGTCCGGAGCACTGCCAGAGCCTGGCGGAGACGGGTCTGGAGCGCGCCAAGGGCCGCGTGGATGCGCAGACCGAGGCGCTGTTCCGTGTCGTGCATGCGCACACGCTCGCCAAGACCGGCAAGCGCCGACGCGCCCTGGCCGAGGCCGAGTTGGCCCGCGACCTCCTCGTCGGCGCCCCCGGGGATGAGACCACGTTCTGGGCGCTGACCTGGGGGCCGCCGGCCGCATCGGTGTACTCGCGCACCGCGAAGGTGTACGAGACGCTGGGCGATCACCGGTCGGCGGCCGAGCAGTACGCACTCGCTGCCACCGCCCGGCCCTCCCAGACCTATGCCAGGATCGTCGCGCTCGACCTGGTCGCGGGCGCCGAGATGCATCTGAAGCGCGGCGGGATCGAGCAGGCCTGCGCGACCTGGCACCAGGCGATGGACCACATGGACGGAGTGCGCTCGGTCCGCACCCGCAAGGCCGTGGGCCGCATCCGAGGAGACCTGTCGCGCTTCCGGGCGCGCGGCCTGCGCTGTGCGATCGACCTCGACGCGCGCGCCCGCGACTTCCTCGCCGCGAGCTAGGTGAGCTGCCGGCGCGGGGTGTGCGTGCAGCGGGCGACGATCGGCGCGAGGTAGTCGGCGTGCGGCCCGGCCAATTCCCCGAGGTCGTCTGGCGAGTTGACCAGGGTCAGCTCGGCGAGTTCGGGTTCCAGGCCCTTGGCCCGCTCGGCTCGCGCCGCGGTGGCGAAGGCCTCGCGCAGATCGCCCTCCGGCCGGGCCGGTGCCAGATAGGTGAGGCCGACGCTGGTGTTCTCGCCGCGCGTGACAACGCACAGCTCCAGGTCTTCCCCGGACACGTCGATCCCCATCTCCTCCGACAGCTCGCGCGCCGCCTGGGCAGCGACGTTGGCCGCATCCAGTGCGCTGCCGTGTGGGGGCGGCTCGACGGAACCTCCGGGAAGCTGCCATCGTCCCGGTGCGGCTGTGGACGGCGCCATCCGCACCACCGCGACCCGTCCGTCCACGGTCGGCTGGACCACGTTCACGAAGAGCGATCCCATGGCAGTGGCGCCCGGCACGCGCCTCAGCGCGTAGTGCCGGTAGGTGACGCGGGCCCAGGTCACGTCCAGGACGTGCGGGTCCGCCCAGTCGATGCCGCCGCAGGCCACCACGGGTCCGTCGAACAGCGTGGGGTTCGCGCGAACAGCCGTCTCCCACACCCGATCCCGAGCGGCGACGTCCTCGGCTGACTGGTGTGGCGGTTCGATCTCCGAGAAACGGAGACGGCGTGCGTCGAAGAGGTCAATGCCCGCCGGGGGCAGCGTCTCGGTCACCGGATCATCCTAAGGCTGCTCAGGCCGTACGCGGCGCGGGCAGCAACGCCCGCACGGTCTTGCCGATGTGGGGACGCGGGAACCAGGACAGGTCTGACGAGTAACTGCGGACGAGCATGAGGCCGCGGCCGGACTCGTCGTCCAGAAGCGAACCGGCTGATTCCTCGAAGCAGGGGAAATCGGGCACGGGATCGGAGACTTCAACGATCAGATCGCCGTCGACGAGCACCGCCAGATGAAGCAGGAGTTCGTGGTCTCGACGTCTCGCGTGCTTCACGGCGTTGGCGACGAGCTCGGTCACGATCATTCGCGCCGCGTAGGTGGTTTCGTTGGTGCCCCACTCCCACCGCTCAAGGTGGCTGCAGACGTCGCGTCGAGCCAGGGTCACCGAGGTCGAGGTCATCGGGTAGCTGGCCTTGGCGTACTCGCGCACGTCGGCGCCAACACATCGTCCAGTGGTCTCCACCAGGGCCGTGGCAGGGCGGGAAGAGCTCATCATCAGGCCCCCGCTCATTGCGTCTTCTGGGTCTTCAGGTACGCAACGAAGACCCTGGTGACGCGGGCGAGGGCGCGCATGTAAGTCCAGGCACCGAACGGGCCGTCGGACGGTCCGCGCTCACGCAGACCTTCAAGGTCGCGAAGAGCGCCGTTGACCTTGGGCCCGCGGCGATCCGCGGCGGTCGCTTCGACGCGCAGCGCCAAGGCGTGGAGTGCCGTGTGGAGCCGCCCGGTGAGGTCCTTGACCTCACCGTCGGCGGGGCGGCGGCGCGGAGGGGAGAGCGCCCGATCGCAGATGCGGGCGACTTCGTGTAAGTCGAGATGGTCGCTGTGGGGAGTCATCGCTGCAGTCACCGCTGGTCCTTTGCCGTGGCGGGTGGGACGACATGCGGCGGGAGCATCAACAACGGGTGTAGAACAGGCTGTTGAGTGTGCTCTACCGCACACTCAACAGATTGAACTAGTTAACTAGAGAAGTCAAGGCGAGGTCAGTTCTGCTGCCCCATCGGGTAGTTGTCGGTCTCCTCGAAGACGTGCGCCGGCGTGACGCCGACCTCGCACACGAGCGCCCGATGGTCCTGGTCGAAGGCGGTATGCAGGACGACCGCTACGGCAGCCGGCCGCTCCAGTCCGAGCAGGCTCGCCTCCTCTTCGGTCGCGAGTGCGACACGGGTGATGTCCTCCGCTTCCACGGGACTGCGCCCGGTGCAGCGCCGCACATAGTGGGTGGTGCCTTCGGCAATCGGAGCCATCTCGGCGAGCTTCGGGCAGGCCTCCGCGACCGCGAGGGTGAACCAGGCGATGACCAGGGACATCGATGATCCGTCGTCGAGGAGCAGGACACGGACCCGCTTCAGGGCCTTCTCGCCTGGGCCGAGGCCGAGAGCGTCGACGACGGGCTGCGGGGGAACAGCCCGCTCGGGCAGGCCCACGCGACGGTACGGGGCCGCACCGGACAAGCGGCTCGTGCCGCGCTTGCGGTGCCCGGCTGGCCGGGCGACGGCCTGTTCGATCACGGTGTGCCCGGAGCCTTGACGGGAAACGACGAGACCGTCATCGCGCAGGGTGTCGATCGCCTTGTTCACCGTGCCCATGGCGACGCCCCACTCGGTCGCGATCTCCCGGCCCGTGGGGAGCTTGCCTCCGGGCGGGATCTCGCCGTCCGAGATGCGCCGGCGCAGCCACTCGGCGATCTGCTCGTACTTCAGCGCCATCAAGAGCCCTCATCACTGGACTAGTTAACTGGTCAGCATTCAGAATGCCTTGTATGACACCTCCAGAGCTAGCGCCGGAGATCACCCGCTTCTACGTAGAGACCATCGACGAGGCCACTCGGCTCACGCATTCCGCCGACGGGCAGCTCGAGTTGATCCGTACACAGGAGCTCCTGCGCCGCTACCTCCCGCCCGCCCCCGCGTCCGTCCTGGACGTGGGCGGTGGGACCGGGGTGCACGCCGCGTGGCTGACGAAGGACGGGTACACGGTCGACCTGATCGATCCCGTCGAGCGGCACATCACCGCCGCCCGCGCGGCCGGTCTGAACGCCGAGCTGGGGGATGCCCGCCAGCTCGCCGCCCCGGACGCCTCGTACGACGTGGTCCTGCTGTTCGGCCCGCTCTACCACCTGCTCGAGCGCGACGAGCGGGACCAGGCGCTCGCCGAGGCCAAGCGCGTCCTCAAGCCGGGCGGGCTGCTCGCCGCGGCCGCGGTGAACCGGTACGCCTCCCTCTTCGAGCACACCTCGTACCAGCATCTGCACACCGAGCGGATGCAGCGTTCGATCGGCACGATCCTCGAGCGCCACTTCCACGACGGGCAGAAGGCCTTCACCAAGATGTACTTTCACCGCGGCGAACAGCTGCTGCAGGAGGTCACGGACGCTGGTTTCGAACGCACTGCGGTGTTCGGGATCGAGGGCCCGACCTGGGCCATGCTCAAGGCCGTGGAACAGCACACGAAGGAGCCGTTGGACGTCGAATCGGGACTTTTCCAGTCGGCGCTTGCCGCGGCGCGGCTTGCCGAACCGTATCCCGAGCTGCTGGCCGCTTCTTCGCACCTCCTCGCGGTCGCGCGCAAGCGTTAGACCGACACGAGGCAGGGGGCGGACTCCCTACGGGGAAGACGTCTCGTTCCGCCGATGACCCGCGATCGGATCTCTCAAAGCTGCGTGAGGAGCGACCATCACCGTCGATCGGAGAGCCGCATGACGCTGGAGTCGATCGTCATCCGTCGCTTCGACGGGCCGGGGGCGGCCGCGCAGTTGGATGCGCTGCTGCCCGCGTACGAGGAGGTCTACGCGGCGCCTCCATACGAGGAGGGGCCGCGAGACGTCGCCGAGTTCGTCGAACTTCGCCCGCCAGATCAACACCCGCCCCGGGTTCCGCCTCGCACTGGCGATGCACGGCGAGCGGGTCGTCGGCTTTGCGTACGGCTACTTCCTGCCGCCGCGACCAGCTGGTGGCAGGGCTCCTCGAGCCGCGCGAGACCGACTTTCGTTCGCGAGGACGGCCGCCGTACGTTTGCCGTGATCGAACTCGCCGTCCGCGGTCCTATCCGTCGCCGCGGCATCGCTCGGCAGCTGCACGACGAACTCCTCGCCGGCCTCGCTGCCGAGCGCGTCGTGCTGACGGTACGTCCCGAACCCGCAGCGGCCCCTGCCCGGTGTGCATACGAGAGCTGGGGCTATGAGTTCGTCGGGGAGACCCGGCCGCAGCAGGATGGGCCCCTGTACCGGTCGATGATGCTGAGCATCACGCCGAACTGAGCGTGGCCGGGCGCGCCCAGGCCATCACCGTGCCGGATGAAGCGGCTGGAGCTCATGATGCGGGCCGAGGTGTTCGGACCGGCCCGTCATGCCTCGGCGGCGCCGGGCGCGCAGTCCACCCGTTGTCGCCGTTCGTGCTCGCGCGATTCTCGTGACGGAGGAACGAACGGTCGTACGCGTACGAGCCTCACCGCAGCGCACATGCACGCCACGAGAGCGACGGAACTCATCCCTCACGCCAACCCGTACAAGCGGAGGGCGCTGCACACGATCGCCTCGTCCGCTGCCGCCAGCGCCTTGGCACGCCTGGCTCACGCCCTGCCACCTTTTTCGCTGCGGGCGTCGCTCTTCCTCGTACGGTCCGCGGCCGGATGTTCTGTGGACTGTTCTGCGTCCAGGCCGTCGAGGACGTCTGCAGCGTGCCGGTGAGCGTCGGTCGCGATGTGCAGATCGCGGGTCACCTCGTCAACGATGTCGTGTAGGTCGTGGGCGGGCTCGCGCGTCTTCTCGTGGCCGCCGTCCACCGCGGGTGTGGTGCTCGCGCGCTCGTCGAGGTCCAGGACGGCGGCACACGCCTTCACCGAGGCACAGGCGAGGTTGTGAAGCTGTTCCTTGAGTTCGGCCGCTTCGGCGGGGTGGTGGAACTCGTGCAGGGCGACGGCTGCTTGCCACAGCAGCTCGCGTCCGAGGCTGGCCGCGGCCCGGCATTCCGGAAGGCCGCTCTCCTCGGCTGCGGCGTCGAGGTCGGCCTGCAGCTCGAGAAGGGACGCGAAGCCCGCGACCTCACTCGGGGTTTCGATGACGACAGCGTGCCGTCGGGCCCACTGGTCGAGGGGCGTGGGCAGGAACTCGGTGAGCAGCGGCGCCACGAGCAGCAGCGGAATCCCGACGCTGACGGGCAAGCGGCCGGTCAGCATGAGCTTGCCGAACAAGAAGAAGCTGGCGATCGCGACGCACGCGGTGGTGAAGCTGATGAAGAACGTGCGGTGCGGATCGAAGGCTATGTCGACGAGGTTGGCCGGGCGCCGGGTGAGCCAGCGCCGCGCAAGGCGTGTGGCGCGGGGCGGGTTGGGCGGGACGACGCCGATCTGGTGGAGCTGGATGAGGTCGTCCCGCCCAGGCACGGCGTACCAACGGGTCCACCCCCAGGGTGTGCGGACATCGCGGCGTGGAACCGTGCGGTCGAAGAGCGGGTCCATCGGCTGCTCCAGGTAGTCGGGGATCAGGTGGTCACGGTCTGCGTGGCGCAGGTGGTGCATTGGCCGGTGCCGTCGGGGTGGGCGCGGCGGCGGCTGGGGCCGGTGCAGGTCTGACAGAACGGCCAGTTGAGACACGCGGGGCACAGGTTGCTGTCGGGTGCCGGGCCGGGGTGGCCGCAGCCGGCGCACTCGGGCAGCACGCGCAGGGTGAGCGCTTCGGCGACGGTGCGGTCCGCAGCGGCGGCCCGCTCGGCGCTCAGCGCAGGGGGTTCCCCGGCGGGTGCGCTCGCGGGCGGTGGTGTGGTGCGTGCGGTGCGCAGGCGGGCGGCGATGATCGCGCCGACGGAGGTGAGGACCGGCGCGGGCAGTGGCCGGCCGGTGATGATGTGCTCCAGCTGCTGGAGACTCCAGCCGGCGCGCAGCATGTCGGTGACGACCTGGCCCTGGTCGTGCAAGGCCTGCCCGGTGAGCAGGAGTTCGGGCCGTCTGGCGCCGATGGCGAGCAGTATCTGAGCGCCGAGGGCATTGCCGTCCGTCCGTCCCGTTTCGGTCTCGCGCGTGTGCGCGGTACGGACGGATGGATGGGGGTTGGTCTTCTGCTTGTTGGTCTTCTTAAGCCTGGTGTTCTTAGGTGCCGGTTCAGCCTGCGCAGGTTCAGCCTGTGCTGGATAACCCGTTTTAGGTTCTGACCTGGGAGTTCTTCGCGGCTCGGCCGGTGGCTCGCCCAGGAGGTCGTAGAGGTGGGCCGGCATGTCGGTGATGGCGTACACGGCGTCACCGAGGGTGCCGTCCGGACGGCGGGCGCGCTCGCGGGTCAGGTAGCCGTGCTGCTCGAGTTCTCGCAGCCCGCTGGCGACGGCTTCACGTCCCTCGCGGCCGCGGCGCGCGAGCTCACTTACGGTGATCCGCCAGCCGTCACGGTGGGTGGAGATCAACCCGAAGATCCCCTTGGCCTTGAAGCTCAACCGCGGGTCGCGGAAGAGGGCGTTGGAGATCTGCGTGAAGTGGTCGGCGGCCATCGCGCCGCGCTGGATCCCGTGCCCGAAGCCGCTCATCGCGCGCTGCCCTCAGTGGAGGCATGGTGCGGGGCGCCGGCGGACCGCGGAGGACCTGCCGGGTGCAGTCGGGCAACGGCTGCGGCGCAAGGCCGCAGGACTGACGCGAGGCTCATGGGGTCCAGTGCACGGGGCAGCCCCGACCAGAACCCCGGCCGAGTGGCCCGACCACGCGTCACGATCTGGTGACGTCCTGCCCGCCCCGGGCCGGTCGGGGTAGTGGTCGGGGCGACCAGCGGCGAGCCGACGCCAACAGGCCTTGGGTCGAGTCCGCTTGCGCATCCTGCGCATCGGGCTCGGCTCGGGCTGACCGGTGCGCCCGCTCGGCTGCGCAATCGAGCCGGCCACGGAGCCATCCGGCTGCGCAGCCCGGATGCCGTGATGTCGGTGCGCGCTGCGCACGCCGCTGCGCAACGGTCCGGGCCCTGCGCACCGCGTGGGCGGTCCGATGCGCGGTGCGGCTCTGCGCAGCGGTCGCGAGGGTTCGGCAAGGGCTGTGCACCCTCCCGTTGACGATCACCAGCGATGCCGGGACGGTTCGCCCAGTCCTGTGCGGCGAGTGTGGTGCGAAGGGCTCCTCGCCGCGGCCTGAGCGGGCTGGGCGGGGGACTGGTCGGGGCGGCCAGGACCCCGCCCCGAGGTTTGTGGCCCGCTCCGGGGGGCCGTCGG
>NZ_JAEIMH010000048.1:40604-70771 GCF_016464295.1 Streptomyces sp. N35
GGGTGGTGGGAGGGCCCCCGCCCCCCGGCCGGGGGGGGCGGGGGGGGGTCCGGGCGGGGCCGCCCGGTCCCCCCACCAGAGTTTTGTGGCCGTCTCGTGATGCCGGTCGGGGGCGACTGGTCGACGTTCTGGTCGGGGCTGGTGGGTCTTCTTGAGGTCAGCAACAGAGGTTCCTGACCTGGGAGTTCGCATGAGTCCTGCAAACAAGGTCCGGGAAGGCGACGCCTCGCCTCCCACGGCTGCGGGGGCGGTGCTGCACACGATGTACCGCCGGGTGCGGCTTGGCCGCCTGGCGGTGCTGGGCGCGCTCGCGACCGGCCCGCTCGCGCTGACGGTGGCGGTGATGGCGCCCTCATCGACCGTGTCGGCCGCGCCGAAGCCGACGCCGGTGAAGCTGCCCGTGGTCCCGGCGGATCCGTCGGGGTACGCCGAGGTATTCCTGTCCGCCTGGCTGCGCAGCGTCGGCAAGGACGCGGATGCGCAGGCGCTCGTTGCGCAGGCGATGGCCCCGTCCGTCGCGTTGCCGGATCCGGTCGAGGATGCGCAGCCGGTGCGCGATGTGCATGCGGTGCGCAGTGCGGAGCATCGCGATGGCCGTTGGTCGGTGACGGTGGCTGCGCAGTACCCGGACGGCACGGTCCGCTACTACGCAGTGCCCGTCGTCGCCGACAAGAGCGGTGGCGCGTTCGCGGTGGAGGAAGCTCCCGGCCGAGTCGCGGGCCCGGTGACCGCCGAGGTGCCCACGTCTGCGTACGGGGTTTCACTGCCGTCCGACAGCGAACTGACCCGCACCGCGGGCGAGTTCCTCAAGGCCTATCTGTCCGGCGAAGGACAGGTCGACCGCTACCTCGCGCCCGGGGTCTCCCTGTCCGGTGTGAATTCGGCCGGATACAAGGAGATCGCGGTCCAGGAGGCCGCGGCCGACGGCGATGCGGCGGCCGCCGAGCAGGTGCCGGCAGATGGCACGAAGATCCGGCTCCTGGTCGAGGTGACCGCGACCGACAGCGCGGGCGAGTGGCCGCTGTCGTACGAGCTGCAGATGTCAACGCGGGCAGGCCGCTGGGAAGTTGCCGCCCTGCTGTCCGGCGCGACGGTTCGAGGCGGTGACGGATCGTGAACGACGTCCTGCTCGCCGGCCCGCTCCAGAACCTGGGCGACACCTTCATCGAAATGCTCAAAGACTGGGGCTCCGCCGCCCTGGTCGCGATCCTGATCGTCATCGTCGCGCTCGAGGCGGGCCGACGGATGTCCATCAAGGCCGGCATCGGCGCCCTCCTATTGATGATCATCGCGCTGGGACTCTACGCCGCCCGGAACGACCTCGCCGGCATGTTCGAGACCGAGATCAAGGAAGCCGGCACCGAGGGTGCACCCGCCCCGACCGCTCCCCCGATCCCGGGAACCAATGCGGGCCTTGACCGCGGCGGTGCGCTGTGAGTGCGGAGGCCGCGCAGCGGATCGGCCGCTTCTACACCGCGGCGCGCCGCCACCCGTGGGTGCTGGGGAAGATCGGTGACTTCCGGCTGTGGTTCGGTCCCTACAACCCGGCGCAGATCGCCGTCGCCGTTCTCGGCGCCCTGCTGCTGATCGTCACGGTGTCGTGGTGGACCGCGCTGGGCCCACTCCCGCTCATTGCCTGGGTGTTGGCGATCTGGGTGGTTCGCCGCCCGCGGATCGCGGGACGCGCGCCGCTCGCGGCGATCGGCGGCTGGGTGGCGTTGTGGCTGAAGCCCGCGGCCGGGCAGATCGGCGGACGGCCCGCGCGGGACAAGAAGCCGCAGCCGCTGCTCGGCGGTTTCGTCATCGAGGACCTCCCCTCCCCCACCACCGGGGATCGGCGCCGTCCCCGACGCCGTACGACTCCCCCGCGGCCGGCGCGCCCCGAGCGCCGCGTGCCGGCGAGCTCGCGACCGCCGCGCCCGAGCCAGCACACCCGGCCTTCCTCACGCGGTCCGCGCCGCCCCCCGACCGCGGCCCCGGCGGCTCCGATGTCGTCCGTTCAGCAGCTGGCCGCCCGCGCGGCCGCCCTCTCCGAGGAGCGTGCATCGTGAGGGTGCCGATCCGGCACATCGCCGGTCACCTGGCGTGGTCCACCCACGGCGCCGTCTGGGCGATCTACCGCCTGCACCCCGGCCCGGACGAGACGGGTGAGGGCGAGGAGATGGTGCAGGGCACTTACGTGCCTTCCGCCGTCCGTGAGCAACTGCTGGGCCGGGTCACGCACTTGGTGCGCTCACTGTCCGGCGCGCCCAGGTTGTTCGGGCTGTGCGCGCAGGTCGACCCGGGTGAGATCGCCATGGCCATGGTCGACGGTGTGGACCCGGATGCGGCGCAGTTGACGCCGGACGGGATGCATCCGTGGGTGGAGAGCGTCGAGGCCGCGCTCGGTGTCCTGGAGTACCAGGAGATGCACCGCCGCACCCTGTGGCTGGCGGTGCCGCTCAAGGCCGAGGGCCGCGGGCTCAACGTGTCCGCGGTTGCGGGAGCGGTGTGGGCGGAGCTGTCCGCCTCCCTCGGCATGCGCGCCAAGCCGGTCAGCCGCGACGAGGTCACCTCCTACCGAGAGCAGGCCGCCCGGGTGGAGGCGCAACTTTCGGGTGCGATCCCGCTGCGGCCGGCCCGGCCGGCCGAGGTGGTGTGGATGGTGCAGCACGCCATCCACCGCGGCCTCGCCGAACCACTGCTCTCCGACGCGGAAACGAGCGAGCTGTATGGCGGACAGGTCCGCGGCCAGATGCTGCGCTCGCCGAGCTACGCCGAGCTCGGGCAGGTTCGCATCACCGAAGGCGGCACCAGCCCCACCGACGAGGAAGACGCCGGAGAGCAGGAGAGCCGCGAGCCGGCTCGAGGGCGGGCCAAGCAGGGCGCGAAGTCGTCGCCGCTGGCGCGGCGGTGGCTTCAGGTGGAGACCGAGCAGGGCACCGGCTTTCAGGCCCATTTGGCGCTGGCCGAGTGCCCGCCCGCTGTCAGCGCGGATTCGGCGGATCTGTTTGCGCAGCTGGAGGTGCTGGAGTACCCGGTCGACTACGTCATCGATCTGACGCTGGTGGAGGCGGAGAAGGCGAAGGCGCAGGTGCAGCGCAAGCGCACCGAACTCGTCGACCAGGCCGACCAGTACGACGCCCGCCCCACCGGCATGCCGTCCTCCCTGCTGCAGGCCGCCAAGGACCTCGGCGAGCTCGATGCCCGGCTGTCGCGGACCTCGGTCGAGGTTGAGGTGCAGTCCGTCACCAGCCTGGCGGTGTGGGGACACACCTCCGAGCTGTGTGACGCACGGGCCCGGTCTCTTGCGGCGCTGCTGGGCAAGCTCGACTACCGGGCGGTGCGCCCGACCGGGCTGCAGGAGGCCTTGTTCACGCTCGCCCTGCCGGCGACGGTGCGACCGCAAGCAGTACGGGAGTTCACCCAGCATCAGCTCAGTGAGGACTGGGCGATGGGCGGGGCGTTCACCACGATCGAACTCGGCGATCCGAACGGCCAGCTGATCGGCTTCGATCTGGACTGCGGCACCGCCCGCCCTGTGATGATCAATTTGGCGAACGCGCCGCGCTCGGACGCCTCCGCGTCCTTCGGGATCGTCGCCGACCCCGGCGGCGGCAAGAGCGTGATGGAGAAGCTCCTCACCATCGGCGTCGTCGACCGCGGGGAGCGGGCGATCTGCATCGACCGGACCCCGCTCAGGGAGTGGGCGAAGTTCGCGCGGTCCGCGGCCGCGGGCCGCTGCCAGATTATCGACGTCGTCGGCGCCGAACTCTCCATCGACCCGCTGCGGATCTTCGCCGGGCATCCGCAGGCCGCGCACTACGCACTGAGCTATCTGACGCTGCAGCTGTGCATCGGGCCGATGAGCCCTGAGGGCGGGGTATTGCACCGGGCCGTGGAGATGGCCGCGGCCTGTCCGCAGCCATCCATGCGGCTCGTGCTGGAAGCCGTGGACCAGATAGCAGGCCAGGGCGGATCGCTCGGGGACACCGCTCAGTCGTTGCGGAACATGCTCGGCATCGTCGCC
This sequence comes from Streptomyces sp. N35, assembly GCF_016464295.1. Taxonomy (NCBI): domain Bacteria; kingdom Bacillati; phylum Actinomycetota; class Actinomycetes; order Kitasatosporales; family Streptomycetaceae; genus Streptomyces; species Streptomyces sp. N35. Next base: position 44,614 of record NZ_JAEIMH010000048.1, read on the forward strand.
GACAACCCCCTCGCCGCCATGATCTTCGACCCGGCGCTGCCGGTCGTCCGGCTCGACGAGCACATGAGCTCGGACCTGATCGTGTTCACCACCGCCGGCCTCACGCTGCCGCCCAAGGAGGCCTTCGGGAACATCGAGGTCCTGCACCAGCAGCCGCTGGAGGCTCTCATCGGCCGGGCGGTGCTGTATCTGATCGCGGCCATCTCGCGGCAGGTCGCGTTCAGCGACCCGAACCGGTTCTGCGCCCTGGCCGCGGACGAGTTGTGGTGGCTGACCAAGTCCGCCGAAGGGTCCGCGCTCGTCTCCGAGTTCCTCCACGACGGCCGCAAGCACGGCGCTGGGCTGATCGCCGCCGCCCAGGACGCCGAAGAGCTTGGCCCGGACCGCGGCCTGATGGCCTACCGGGCCCTGGGGCGGATCACGGACAAGAAGCGTGCCCGGCGCGCGCTGGAGTTCATTGGTCTCGACCCCACCGCGGAGCTTGTGGAGCTGGTGACCACCAAGCTCTCGCCGGTCCGCCGCGGCAAGAACGGCAAGGCGCTGAAGGACAACCCCCGCGCCGGCGAGGTGCTGCTGACCGGGCCGCGGATGAACACCGGCCGCATCAAGGTCGCCATCCCTGCCGTGAAGCGGATCGCCGCTGCCATCAAGACCACCCCCGAGGAAACAGCCGCCACGCCGGCACGCCGCGATCTCGCGCGCGAGCTGGTCGACGCCGCCCAGCCCGACGGGGCGCGGCTGGAGAAGGAGAGCGTTCGATGAGTACCCGTATCTGGGACCGGGCACGGCGCCGTACGGCCGGTCTCGCCGTCGCGGCTGCCGCGGCCGCCGCGCTGACGGTGGCCGGCCTGATCGGGCTCGGGGTGCCGGAGAGTTGGTGGCCGACCGCCGGGCAGGCCTTCGCCTCCTCCGCACCTCAGGCGGATGCCGAAGCGGATGATCCGTGCGACCTGATCGTCGGCCCCGCCCGCGACTACTGCACCCGGGGTGCGCTGCACGCCGCCTCGCCCGCGCCTGAGTTCGGCGCGGGCGGTGCGGGGGTGCTGCTGCCTCCCGCCGCCGGGGTCGCCGCGCTCCCCCCGTGCCGGCCGGGCTCCGTGTACCGGCTGCGCGCCCCACGGAGGCGCTGATGCGGCGCCCGGACAAGGGAACATGGCGCACCGTACGCCAAGTCGGCCTACTCACTGTGGTGTTCCTGATCGTCAACACCCAGGTCGCGCACGCCGCACCCAGCGGCTCCAGCGGGGATCTGCTGTCGCCGTTGAACATCACCACGTCCGAGGGTGTGCCGCTCAACGGCTATGAGCTGAACGCGGACGGCGGCTCGCTCGTCGACTTCTCCGCCCAGTTCTGCGCCATGGCCCTGTCCGGGATCTTCACCATCATCCAGGTCCTGGTCGGACTCGGCTGCTGGGCCATCGAGTTCGCCTTCCGCTTCCCGCTCATCAGCATGCTCGCCGAGCCCGCCCAGCAGATCGCCGACGTGTACAACGACATCGTCGTCGACACCCTCGGCCTCAAAGGCCTCATGCTCGCCTGGGCGTTCGTCTTCGGCCTGATCCTGTTCGTACGCGGCAAGGCCGGCAAAGGCCTCGGCGAGATCGCCCTCACCCTGATCATCGCCGCATTCGCCGCCTCCATGTTCGTACGCCCCGACTACCTGCTCGCCGAGAACGGTCCCCTCGCACAGACCCAGCAGGCGGCCGCCGAAGTCGCCCACACCGCGGTCGGCAACTACAACTGGGGCGGCCACATCACCGCCGAGGAGCTCGACGAATGCTCAAGCTCGTCGGGTGCGGCGGAGCAGACCTGCGAACAGCGCCGCGGCGACGAGAAGATCATGCCGTCCGAGGTCGCGCGGCCGATCCAGGACGCCACCACCAACGCGCTCGTCGTCAAGCCGTACATGCTGCTGCAGTACGGCCGGATCCTCGACCCCGCGAAGAAGTCCGATCGCAAGGCCTATGCCCTGCATCTGAAGTGGATCATCGGCGGCTACGACAAGGAGATGTACCAGGAGGGCGACAACCCCTGCGACCTGATCAAGGGTCCGGCCCGGGAGTACTGCGAGAACGGCCGCGCAGAAAACGGGAACGGGTCGCCGAAGCTGCCGGAGCTCACCCCGGGCGGTGAACTCCTCGATGTCGTCAGCCCGGTCGTCAGTGACGAGGACGCCCAGTTCCAGGTGTTCCTCAAGGACCTGGAGAAGGCCGGCGACGTCGGCAAGGCGGCCGCCGCGTACGCGAAGCAGCCGGACTGGTGGCGCGTCGGCTCGGCGCTGCTGCTGCTCTTCGCCGTCCTGATGATCACGGCGATCCTGCTGTCGTCGGCGATGACGCTGCTCGGCGCGGAAGGCGCCGATGTCGGGGCCGCCACCATCGGCGGCGTCACCATGGTGTGGGGCATGCTCCCCGGCCCGAACCGGCAAGTCGTGTGGAAATGGCTGGCCATCTTCGCGATCTCCGTGGCCGGTATGTTCGCGGTCTGCATGTTCCTGCCGCTGTTCGGCATGGCCATCGACACCGCACTGACCGACGGCCCGGACCTGGTGGCCGAACGGATCCTGCTCCTCGACGTCCTCGCCGTCCTCGGGCTGATCTTCCACCGGTGGATCATGCAGCGGATCTCGCAGATGGGCCGCTCCATGGCGGTGCGGATGCGGTTCGCAAAGGTCGGCGGCACCCACCTGCCCGGCGACACCTCCGAAATCGGTGCCGCACTCGCGATGAACGGCGCCGGTGCAGGCGGCGGATTCGGGTACGGAGGGGGCCTGCGCGGCCTGGCGTTCGGCGGCGGAGGATACGGCGGACTCGGCACCCGCCACCGGATCATGGGGCATCTCGGGGCGATGACCGACGGCGCGGGGATGCCGTTCGACCCGCAGCGGATGCTCGGCGCCGGCATGACCGAAGCCGGCCGCGGCCTGGCCCCGCTCGGCCTCGCCTCCGTCGGCGCACGGCTCGGGATGCGAGGCGCCTGGGGTCTGGTCGTCGGCAAACACCCGGGCGCGGAAGCACTGGAGAAGTGGCGCAAGCCGACCGCCGAGGGCGACCCGTCCAGCGCCGATGGCGGGTACGACGGGCTGCGGCGCGGGCCGCAGGACCGCTACCGCGACTCTGATGGACGCATCGCCAGCGGTGACGACCGCACTCTGCACGATCAGAACTCGGACCGCACCCTGCTGTCGACGCGCGCGCACAACCGGCTGGTGCGGCTGCGCGGTTACCGGATCCTCCACCGCGGTGGCCGTGTGGCGTACGGGTCAACGATCGGACTGGCCTCGAACATTCGCCGCGGGCGCGGGCACGCGCAGGATCTGCGCTCGGATGCGCGCCAGCAGTGGAACGTATGGCGCAACACTGTCCAGCAGGACGGCCGCGCGTGGTCGGACGCCACCGTCGGTGCGACCCGGCGTCATATCGCCGAGCACGGGTCGGACCACGGCGGCGATGGTCCCTTCACCCGCCGCCGCTTGTCTTCCCCGTCTCGGTCCGCGACGGCGGTTCGAGCCGCGTCCGAGCCGCCGCCGGATGTCGGCCCGCCGGATGACACGCCGCGCAGTGAGTGGCCGCCGATGGGGCCGCGGCCGCCGCGTAACCCGGGTTCCGGCGGCGGGGCTTCACCCGCTCCGCGGAGGCCGGTCAGGCCGTCGGGATCGGGAGGGGCCGCGCTGTCCGGCGGGATGAGCCCGCGCGACCGTGCGCGGGAGGAAGCCCGGGAAATGATCCGGCGCATCTCCCGCAACAGCGACCGCCGTACGAACGGCGACGACTCATGAACGCGCCGCGCCCGCGGCGGCGCCGGTGGGGACGCTGGGGGTGCCTGATCTTCATGCTGATGTTCGCAGCAGTGTGCTGTGCCGCGCCGATCGCCGGCGGGCTCAGCGCGCTCGCCGCCCTCCAAGGCGAAGGAGACGGCGGCGACGACGACTTCGCGGGTGGCGGGAGGGCGGCGGATATCCCGCCGCGGGTGCTGTCCGCGTACAAGAAAGCCGCCGCGAACGTCACCAAGCACGTCACCAAGTGCAAGGGCATGTCCTGGCCGATCCTCGCCGGGATCGCGAAGGTCGAGTCCAACCACGCCACCGGCCGCAACATCGCCACCAACGGAGACATCCGGCCCAAGATCCTCGGCGTGCTCCTCAACGGCTCCGGGGCGGGCGGCAACACCACCGTTTTCCCCGACACCGACAACGGCAAATGGGACGGCACCGCCAGCGGGGAACGAGCCGTCGGACCGTTCCAGTTCCTGCCCTCCACATGGGAGGGAGCCGGAGCGGACAACAGCGGCGATGAGACGGCCGATCCGCACAACGCGTACGACGCAGCGCTCGGCGCGGCCATCTACCTGTGCGGAGACGGCCGTGACCTGACGAAGAAGTCCCAGCTGCGTGCGGCGATCTTCCAGTACAACCGGTCCAACGCGTACGTGGACAACGTGTCGAACTGGATCAGCCAGTACCGGGCCGCTGCCAAGGGCCCCGACCTGAGCGGGTCGCCGAAGAAGGTCCGGATCGTCGTCGAGGCGGTGCTCGCCCAGCGCGGTGTGCCGTACTCGTGGGGCGGCGGCAACAAGTCCGGCACGTCGTATGGCACCTGCTGCTCGCCGAGCGGCAAGTCCGGAGTGAACATCAACGGCTTCGACTGCTCGGGACTGACCACCTACGCGTTCGCCAAGGCCGGCATCAGCCTGCCGCGCACGGCCGCCATGCAGGCCGGGAGGGGCAAGCGGATACCCGCTTCAGCGGGCAAGGGGGCCCTACGGCCAGGTGACTTGGTGTTCTACGGCTACACCCCGCGCCGCGACGGGACGATCTACCACGTCGGTATCTACGTCGGCAGCGGGCAGATGGTCAACGCCGCCCGCCCCGGCACCAACGTGCGCCTGGACCCGGTCGACGCCATGCCCGGCTACGCGGGAGGGGCGCGGCTGCTGTGACGATCAAGAAGAAGTCGAGGGGCATGAAGTCGCCGTGGCCGATGGCGTGCTGTGCCGTGGTCTGCGCGATCGGCTCCATGCTCCTGCTCACCACACCGCAGACCTCCGACACCGGTTCGCCTGCCAGAGCTCAGCCGTCCCCCTCCTCCGGACAGTCGGACTCGCGCACCGCGCAGGCCTCTGCGAGCCAGCCCACGTCGACCGCGTCGTCGGTGGAACTGCCGCCGCGCGGTGAGGGTCGGGCAGCCGATCCGCAGATTCAGGCGCTGCTCGAGCGGACGTGGCCGCGTGACCTTCCCGTACGCACCGAGCGGGACCTGCTCGTCGCGGGCCGCGCGGTGCTGATCGCGGACGTCACGGGCATCGGCCGCAAGAACTGGCCGCAACTGTTCGATCAAGACAGGGCTGTCGCGCCGGCGTTCAGCCGGGTGCGGATCCAAGCCGCGATCGCCCGGCACGGAAGCGACCCGGATGAGGCGGTGGTGCATCTGGTGTGGGCCGGGGCTGATCGCGGCGGCACCTACAGCGACGGCCGTATCACCGACATCACCTTCACCCGAACCGAGAACAAGCAGAAGGGGGACGCGGTATGGACACCGCTGCCGTCATAGGGGCCGGGCAGGCCGCGGCCAGCTGGGCCATCGACCTCCTCCAGGCGCTCATCGCGACCGTGGTGTGGCTGCGGGACCACTGGTGGTTCCTGGTCGGTACCACCGCCGTTACGTGGGCTGGCGCCGAGGTCGTCATGAGGCATCTGGCGGCCAAGGCCTCCAAGGAGCGGATGGCGCTGGAGCTGTACCCGGCCAAGCACTTCGACCCGGGCCTGGAGCAGATCTTCCGTCGCGGCATTCAACTCGCCCGCGCGTCGGGGATGCAGCCCTGGTGGGCGCCGCGGCGCAGCAAGGTCGTACGGATCGCGATCCGCGCGGACGGCACCAGCCCGTTCCGGACCCGGATCGAAGGACCCGCGGGCGCGGAGAGCCTGTTGACGATCAGCGCGTTCGGGCCGGATGTACGGATCGAGAAGGCCGAACCGCTGCTCGACAAGAAGCGCGAGCACATCGTGCGCGCCGAGTTCGTGCTGCGCGGAGACCCGGTGGCCGCGCTGCGTGAGGTGCCGCTCGATCCCGATCCGCTGCAGCCCCTCATCGACGGCGTCGCCGACCTGCGGGCCGATCTCGGCGACCTCGCCGAGATCTGCATCGACATCCAAAAGGCCCCCAAGTGGGCGCTGCGCGCACGCCGGTTCGAGATCATGGCCAAGGCCCGGCAGCGCGAGCGTCGCGAGGCCGAGCGGAGTGCCCGGTGGGCGCGCCGGGACGCGGCCGCGGTCGATGAGTCGATCGGGTCGTGGATTCAGCAGCTGTTCACCAAGGGCCGTCCCGCGAGCAGTGGGGGGCGGGGGGTGGTGATGCCGTCGCCCCACCGGGTGGACCGCGATGAGGCGCTCGGCAAACTCTCCGAGTCCGCACAGTTGGTGCGGGTGCAGATCCTCGTGCGGTGCTCCTCCAACACCCAGGGCCGCGCCCAGGCGCGGATGGCGCAGGTGATGGCCGGCCTAGACGTGTTCGGAGGCCGGGCGAAACTCTCCACCCGCGGCTTCACCCTTGGCCCGCTACGGGTCGGCGCGGACCACTGGCCGTTCCTCAAGAGCTTCGAGCACCGGTGGGCGACCGGTCAGTGCCGGGCACCGCGCCCGAACTGGCTGCGCCTGGACGAGCTGACCGGTTTCCTCAAGCCGCCCACCCGGCACGCGCGCCTTCCAGTACTTGCCGGGGAGCTGCCGACTTTCGACTTCGACGACCCCAGCCTGCTGCTGCAGGGCATCTACCGCGGCCCCGACGGGCGTAGTCGGCTGGTCGCCACCCGCATGGCACAGACCCTGTTCGAAGTCGCCATCGGCAAGGCCGGCGGCGGCAAGACAGAGCGGGCGCTCGCCCAGGCGATCGCCGTCGCGCACGGTGGGGGCGGCCTGTTGTTCGTCGACCCGCACCGCGACTCCTGGGCACGCGCCTCCACCTTCCTCGCCCACGAAGAGATCGCCCAGCGCATCGCCCTGATCGACCTCACCGTGACCGGGGATCACGCGCGGATCAGTTCGTGGAATCCGATCGACATGCACCGCCGCCCCGCCGCCGAGCATGTCGTGGACGCCGTGGTGGATTCGATCGCGACGATGCTGGGCTGGCAGGACGTCGAAGCCCCCCGGGCGTTGACAATCCTCACCGAGGCCCTGGCGGTGCTGGTCGCCGTCAACGAGGCCGCCTGTGAGGCGGGGCGCGCGCATGATCAGGCGACGCTGTTCCAGATCCGTCCGCTGCTCACCGATCCTGGGTTCCGCTCCGCGTGCCTCGCGGTCGCCGGGAGCCGGCTGGATGCGGATACGCACGCGTGGTGGACCAGCACTTTCCCGACGTTCCAGCTGGACGCGTTCAATGTGGTGCTCAACCCGCTCGGCAGGCTCGGCCGCAATCCTGTTACCCGAGCGTTCCTCGGCCAGGGCGTCGGCACCTATGACATTCGCGCCGCGATGGACGCGGGGATGGTGGTGTGGGTGTGTACGCCGGGCAACACCCCCAACGATCGGCTGCTGCTGACCCTGCTCGCCCGCGACCTGCTGCGCGCCGGACGCTCCCGCAAGGACACCCCCGAGGATCAGCGGCGGCCGTTCCGCCTGTACTTCGACGAGCTGATCACGCTGACCGGCGCGTCGCCGGAGACGTTCGCCGAAATGGTCGAGGAGTTCCGCAAGTTCAAGCTGCCCGTCCACGGCATGACCCAGCTGATGGCCCGCCTGCCCAAGGCCGTGCAGCTGTCCTTGCTGCAGAACGCCTCCAGCCTGTCGACCACCACCGGTTCCCGGTCCGCGATCGCCGCGGTCACCGCCGAATGGGGCGACACCCCCAGCCCCGACCGGGTCGTCGCTCTGGATCAGTTCCGCCACTACGCCTCGTTCACCGTCGACGGCCGCCGCATCGGCCCGCTCCTCCTGGAGGGCCCGCACCTCGACGACGACCTCAAGCGCTGGGCCCGCCCGGCCGATCGGCCCGCCCTCGAAGCCGCCGCGCTCGCTAACGCGAGAGCCCGGCCCATCCGTGAGGCGGCCGCCACCGCCGCCGGCCAAGGCGACCGGGTCCGCGCCTTCGTCACCCAGGCTGCCGGCCGCGTCGACCTCAACAAGGAGACCGGCCGCGACCAGCAGGGGTACGAGTGATGTCCGCTGTGCACAGCGCCGCCGACACACGGCGGCCCCTTCCAGGCGCACTGTCCGAACCGGGATCCCGCGTCTCAGATGCCGCGGCCGACCAGCCGCAAGGGCGCCCTCGCCAGGATGAGGCGTTGCTCGCCGTAGCGGCGCGAGGTGAACACGATGTGGGCGAGGGCCTTGGGGCCGGGATAGTCGCTCAGATTGACAATGGTGCCGATCCCAAACTTCGGGTGCTCGACCACATCGCCGATCTGGGCGTCGACCAGGCGCGGCCCGGGCGCCGGGCCGCGCAGTTCCTCTTGCCGCCGGCGTTCACGCTCCTCGATGAGGGCACGCCCGTACGGCAGCGGTGCTTCATCAACCGGCTCTTCGTACTCGTCGGGTCCGAGCGACCACCAGGCGATCTGCGGCTGCGCGGTTGCGGGCTCGGCTGGCCGAGGCGCCGGAGGTACAGCATCGCGCGGTCGGCTGCGGGTGGGTTGCTCCCACGGCGGCCTCTCGTCCTCTACTTCGTCGTCGAGGAACTCCTCGAGGCGACGGGGTTGCGTGTGGCCGGTGGCGAACCGGTCGTGCGACGCATGCTCCGGCGTGAGCAGGGTGCGGAGCTGGTGTGGGGTGGGCCGGCGGTGGGGCTGCTTGTCCAGGCAGGCCGCCAGGGTTGGCAGCAGGATCGGCGGTACGTCGGTGAGGTCGGGGTCGTCGTGGACGACCCGGTACAACAAGGCGCTCGCGCTGGTGGCGGTGAACGGGCCGTGCCCGGTGGCCGCGTACGTGAGGGTGGCGCCGAGGCCGAAGATGTCGCTGGCCGCGGTGGTGGCGTCGCCGAGGGCCTGCTCGGGAGCGAAGTAGCCGGGGGTGCCCAGGACCACGCCGACTGTGGTGAGCGCGGGCCCCATGTCGTGGGCTTTGGCGATGCCGAAGTCGATGATGCGCGGCCCGTCAGCGGTGAGCAGCACGTTCGATGGCTTCACGTCGCGGTGGACCAGGCCCGCGGCGTGGATCGCGGCGAGCGCGTCGGCCAGGCCAACTCCCAGGGCTTGTACGGAATCCGCGGGCAGCGGACCGCGCTCGGTGACCATGCGGGTCACGTCGGGGGCATCGATGTAGACGGAGGCCACCCAAGGAATCGAGGCCTCACAGTCGGCATCGACGACCGCGGCCGTCCAACGTTCCTCGAGCTGGCGGGCGGCGGCGACTTCGCGGCGAAACCGTTCCCGGAAAGCCGGCCGCTGCGCGATGTGCGGCTGCACCGTCTTGATGGCGACGAGTCCGCCGTCGCGCGCGTGGCCCAGGAACACGGTGCCCATGCCGCCCGCGCCGAGCCGTCCGGCCAGCGCGTACGGGCCTATGCGGTGCGGGTCGCCGGGCTCCAAGGGCTGCATCGCGCCTCCGAGTTGTGTGCCGTCGACACGCACGGTACCGGCACTGATCACCCGTTGGTCCTCGGTCCTGCGCGAAGCCCTCCGCACGGACGCGCCGCGGGCGCGGTGCAACAGATCTATGACACAACCCCCTTGACCGTTGCTTGAGCAAACGCCTAGTTTCATTCGCAACGGCGCTTGGAGCCTCGAAATCACCACCATTCACGGAACTTGGGGACCTCCCATGCCTGAAACGAGTACGTCAGTTCACCACAGCGAAGCAAGTAGCGCCGTGCGGTCCGGCCCGGAGCAGCACCGCCGGGCCCTGCCTGTCGCCCCGATCGGCGCAGCCGGGCACGACGGCCCCGGCCCGCAGGACAATGGCACGGCCCAGCGCGGTCCATGGCCGGTGCGCACCGAGAGCGTGCGCCGCAAGAACGGAATGGTCGAACTGCGGGGCACCTTCACCGCGGCCGACCTGCAGCAGTTGCAGCGCGCCGTGCCCGCCCGGGTGATCACCCGCGGGATCGGGCGGATCCTCATCTGGCCGCCCGGCACCCGCTCCATCGAGCACCACGACCGCGGACTGGTGTTGCTGCGCGGCTACTTCGAAGCCAGCGACCTCGCCGCCGTACGGACCCTGCACCCCGAACAGGTCGTCACGCACGCCGCTGACCAGATCACCATCTGGCCGACCAGCATCGACCCGGCCCGCCTCGAGAACGGAGGGAAGTGATGCACGCACCCTGGCGGGCCCTGGCCACCGCGGTCGGCGCGGCCGTTGCCCTCGCCGTGACGTCGAGCGCGCAGGCCGACGAGCCCGACACCGCGAGTACCCCGCGCATCGAGACGATCATCGATGCGTCCGGGTCGATGAAGGAGCGCACAGGCGGGACCATGAAGATGGACGCGGCCAAGCAGGCCGTGACTCAGCTCATCGACCGCGTCCCCGCCGAAGCGCCGATGGGGCTGCGCGTGTACGGGGCTACCTACCCCGGCGACGACAAGACCACCGGCTGCGCCGACACCCAGCTCCTCGCGCCGATCGAGCGGATGAACCAGGCCGCCAAGCAAGCCGCGAAACAGAAGATCAACGCCCTGGTCGGGACCGGCTTCACCCCGATCGGCGACACCCTGAAGGTCGCGGCCCGCGACCTCGGGACCGAGGGCGACCGGCGGATCATCCTCGTGTCCGACGGTGAGGACACCTGCGCTCCCCCGGACCCGTGCGAGGTCGCCCGCGAACTCAAGGACCAGGGCGTCGATTTGGTTATCGACACCCTGGGCTTCGAAGTTGATGCGAAGGCCGAGCGGCAGCTGCGGTGCATCGCCCAGGGCACGGGGGGCGAGTACGACCGCGTCGGCTCGGACGATCTCGCCAAGGAGCTCGACGACGCGTTCAAGCGGGCCTGGAGCCCGTACGAGGTGTCCGGGGCGAAGACCACCGGGTCCGACCGGTGCGCCACCGCTCCCCTACTGGCCCCCGGCCAGTACGCGGATGAGGTTACCCACACGAAAGAGCGTTGGTACAAGGCGAAGCTGCAGGTCGGCCAGGCGCTGCGGTTCTCCGCGTCGATGGTGCCCCGGTCCGCGTACAAGACGGGCGCGGCGCTGCGCCTGGAGTATTTCTTGCCCGGCAAGTCGCATGCCTGGAAGCACGAGGTCAGCGTCACTCAGAACTGGGCGAACCTCATTTCCGTCGGCTCCGAGTCCGACCGGCTCACCTACAAGGACCTTCCGGGTGGGGCGCGTGAGGGGGAGATCTGCATGAAGGTCAGCGGCCGGATCGACTCGGTGAACAAGACCGAACCGGTCGAGCTCCTGGTCGCCACCGCGCACCAGGCGGTCACCGACCACGGTGCCCCCGCCCCGGACGAAGACGGCCCCTTGGAAGGTGACACCAAGGTCGTTCCGCAGGCCAGCAGTTCCGCGTCAAGCCCGCTGGTGTGGCCGCTGATCGGCGCAGCGGCGCTGATCGGATTGCTCCTGTCGCTGCTCATCCGCACACGTCTCAGCCGGGGAGGCCACTCATGACCACCAGCCGCACGCCCGCCCTGTCGGTAACCGCCCTGCTCTCCGGCCTGCTCGCGCTGGGGCTGTCGTCCCCGGCGAGCGCAGAGGACGGCACGAACACAGACGGGCACTCGTTCAAGGACGCCACCGCGATCACCGCGGGCAGCACGGTGAAGCAGGAACTCGTCGTCGGCGACATGCTGCTGTGGCGCATCGACCTCGAGCCCGGGCAGAAGCTCAACGTCGAGGCCCGTACAACAACGCCGGCCGGCTACGGCGACGGCGGCGGCCTGGAGGCCTTCGGCATCCAGATCTACGACCCGGTCCGGCAGGCCATGCACTGCGCAGGCGACCGCAACACCGCCATGCACTCCTCGGTCGGTAAGGGCCGCGACGGCTCCACGCTCGTCGCGGACTGCAGCGTCGGCGACCCTGCCGACAGGCGGGACAAGCCCGTTGAGCTCGCCGGCACGTACTACGTGCAGGTCGCCATGGGCAAGGTCGCCGACAGCCGCGGCACGGTGCTGCCCATCGAGCTGAGTGTGAACACCGGCGAGGGCATCACACCCGCCCCGAAGCCCGCCTTCGATCCCGGCACCCCCAAGGAAGCCGCCGATACAGAAGGCGACGCGCGTGGCGACGCGGCACCACCGCCCGACAACGGAGAGCCCGCGTCCCAGGAGCCGACATCGAATGCCTCCGCCAGCACGGCGATTCCGAACTGGGCGTGGCTGGCCGGCGCGGCCGTGCTCGCCGGGGCTCTGCTGCTGCCGCTGCTCGGCGGGCGTCGGCGACGCTCTCGTCCCACGATCCGCGACCTCCACGCCCACGACCCCCGGCGGCCGCTGGACGACGAATTCGACGAGGAGCCCGGCGCGGCCTGCGACATGTATCGCCCTCCGTACGCGAACTCCCCGACAGCAGGACGTCCCTGGGGACCGCCACCGAACGGACGCAGGTGATGTGGTCATGTCGATGAATCGCTTTGCGCGACGGCAATCGCGAACGAATCGGGCGTTCTCAATCGGGGAACGTGCGTATCAGCGACACACTCCCGAATCGCCGCGTTCCGGGCGCATGGCCGTCCTGAACTGCGAGAAGAGGGTGTGGAGTTGGCGCGAGATCACGTACGGTGCTGACAGCGCCACGCACCGGGAACCATCGTCGCGTCAGCAACGTGGATGGGGTTGTGCCGGTTTGAGTCGGTACGGGGAAGTCCACCAGCGCGGTGGGCACGGCACGGGGAGGCCGCTATGACATCGGCAGCGCACGTTCGTCAGCCCGCGGGCATCCGCGGTCGCCGCATCGGGTGGGCTCTGTGTTCGGTTCTCGCCCTCGCTGTGGTTCCCGCGTGCAGCGGCGACAGCGGCGAGACGCCCGATGAAGGCAAGACACCGACCACATCGTCGAGTTCACCTTCTCCTACGCCGTCTCCGAGCGCGGATCCGCAGAGCACCGCGGAGGCCGAGGCCCTTGAGACCTACGAGCAGTACTGGGACCAGATGGAACTGCGCTACGCGGATCCGGAAGGCAAGAAGGGCAAGCTCGGTGACTTCGCGGCGGCGGTAGCCCTGCTCAACGCGGAGAAGGACGCCGAGAGCATGCACAAGCGCGGGACGATCATCACCGGGCACGTCACGGTCCGCGACCCCCAGGTGAAAGTGGACCTTGGCAAGAAGCTGCCGTACGCGACGATCTCGAGCTGTCTCGACATCTCGAAGTGGACCGTCGTCGACTCCAAGACCAAGAAGCCTGCCGAGCTCCCCAAGGACAGGCTCCTGAAGTACGTCGTCACAGCCGAGGTCGAGAAGTGGCCTGAGGGCTGGCGCGTGATCACCGAGGAGCCAAAGGGGGAAGCATGCTGACGCATCGGCAGTTAGGCCTCTTCGCCGCGGCTGGCGTCTTCATGGCGGCGGCATTCGTCGGCACCCCTGCGCATGCGGATGAGAAGCCGCCGCCCCCGGGCACGGGGAACGCGGGCAATTGCGGACGCTACGTCTGCCTCGGCGCCAGCAGCGGCAAGGACGACGAGGACCAAGTCAGCACGGGCACCGGCAAGGGCGGCAAGGTGCAACCGTCGTGCCCGACGTCGAAGTTGACACCTCAACCTCCGGCCGGCAGCAACCTGTGGGGAGGGCGCGACCCCTCCGACGGAGACATCTACGTGCGCCGGTGCGCCGAGCCCACACAGTTCGGCTCCCAGATCGTCGTGGACTACTTCTTCGCCGCTCAGCCGCCGCCGGCTGTCGTTGTCGACCCTGAGGTGCTGGCCCAGGAGGCCGTCGACAAGATGCTCCTCGAGGGTGTCGCGATCCGCACCGCGCCCAAGGCCGGGACGACCGGGGTGGTCGGGGTGCCGGCCTGGTTCTGGTCGGAGACCTCGCCGACCACGACCGGCCCGAACACCGCCTCGGCGAGCGCCGGTGCAGTGACGGTGACGGCCACCGCGAAGGTCACCAAAGTGGTGTGGACGACGGGGGATGGTTCGTCGGTGACGTGTGCCGGTCCTGGGACGCCGTACAAGAAGGCGTACGGCATGAAGGAGTCCCCGACCTGCGGCCATACCTATGTGCGCAGCTCCGCGACGGAGCCGGGTGACAAGTTCCAGGTGACCGCGACCTCGACCTGGACGGTCGACTGGGAAGTGGTCGGCGGCGGCGAGACAGGCGTGTTGACGGAGATCCGCGAGTCCGAGGGCGCGGTCGCGATCGGCGAACTGCAGTCCGTCGGCGACTGATTCGGCGTACGAGGAAGGGCACGATCGTGAGCAAGACAGCAATGCCGCCGACGCCGCCAGGTCAGGCTTCCCGACCGGCGACCTCCACGCCGCCGGCGCCGACCGCGGTGGTCGGGTTCCGTGCCCGGCGGCGCAGCCCGGCGATGATGGCCCTGGGTGTGGCGCTGATCGTGGGCGGGGCGATGGGCGGGTTTCTGCTCTACCAGGAGACCGGCGAGCGCACCCCCGTGCTGGCGGTGGCCAAGGAGGTCCCGGTCGGCGATGTGATCGAGGCCTCCGATCTGATGGAGGTCTCCTTGTCGCTCGATCCCGCGGTGAAGGTGTTCGAGGCTGACCAGCGCGGTGAGGTTGAGGGCAAGCGTGCGGCGGTGGCGCTGGTGCCCGGTTCCGTGCTGGCGAAGGAGCAGGTCACCGACCGGGAGTTGGTGAAGGACGGCGAGCAGCTGGTCGGCATCGGGCTGAAGGCCTCCCAGCTGCCGGCGACCCGGCTCTCCCCCGGCGACGAGGTGCAGATCGTGTTCACCCCGTCCGAGGGTGAGCAGGCTGCCGGCAAGAATGACGCGAACAGCCCGGATGCGGGGCCGGAGTCGGTGGCGGCGCGGATCGTGCGGGTGGGCGCCGAGCAGCAGACCACGGGCGATCGGGTCGTGGACGTGGCGGTGCCCGCGGCGCAGGGCGCGCGGCTGGCTGCGCAGGCCTCCACCGGTGATGTGGCGCTGGTGGTGGGTTCCGAGGGCGGCTCCTGATGGCGGTCGTGGCCCTGGTCGGCGTTCCCGGCTCACCGGGGGTGACCACCACCGCCCTGGCCTTGCTGCGGACCTGGCCGCTCGCGCCCGGGCACAAGATGCTGCTCGCCGAGTGCTGCCCCGATGGCGGGGCGGTCCTGCCGGGCGCGCTGCAGGGCCGGCTTCCAGCGGATCGGGGCCTGCGGAACCTGTCGGTGTCCTCGCGCACCAAGGAACTCGTCTCGGCGTTCTGGACGCAGCTGGTCGCCCTGTCCGACGACACCGGCAAGACCGCCGAACGCAACAGGCTCCTTTTGCCCGGGCTGACGGACTTCTCGGAGGCGGCCGGCCTCAACACGGTGTGGCCACACCTGGCCCAACTGTTCGCCGGAATCGAGCCGCACCAGCACGATGTCCTCGTCGACCTGGGCCGCAACGGCGCATTCGGTCCGGCCGGAGTGATCGCGATGAAGGCCGACTTGGTGCTGCTGGTCGTACGGGGCACTATCCGCAGCATCAACGCCGCCCAGCACCGGGTGAACCGGCTCAAGACCATGCTCGACAGCGACCAGGGCCGCGGCTCCGGCGCGCTCGGGGTCATCATGATCGAAGAGGGGCCGTACGGGACGAACGTGTCCGGGCGGCGCGATGTCGAAGAGGCCCTCGGGGTACGGGTGGTGGCCACGCTGCCGTACCGGCCCAAGGAGGCCGCGGTCCTGTCCGATGGCGTATCGGAGGACCGCAACTTTGCCCGCAGCAAGCTGATGAACGCGGCCCGCGAGGCGAGCGGGCCCATCGCGCGGGCGCTGGGCAACCGTCGTGCGCGAGCCGCCTCGCCGCTGAGCCAGCGGCTTGCCCGGGCAGCGGAGGTGGGCCATGCGCGGTGAACCCCTGCACCCGACCCCATACCAGGTCCCCCAACCACCGCATACGCCGCACTACAACGGGAACGGCTACTCGGCGTCACAGCCCCAGCCGCCCGCAGCCGGTGCGGCGCATGCTGGAGCGGGCGCGATGGTCAACGGAGCAGCACTGCCGCAGGTGCAGATCGACACCGCCCGGGCGGAGGTCATCAAGCGCCTGGTCAACGACCAGTTGATCAAAGAGGGCAAGAACCTTCCCGCCGGGCAGGGCCGCACCGAGCAGATGCGCCGCCAGAGGGCCCGTGCGTTGATCAACGAGCATGTGGAGTACTGGGCCGACGAGGTCACCGCGGCCGGCCGCGCTGCCGGCACCTCAGCCAAGCAGGCCCTGGCCGAGCTGGTCTTCGACATGCTGTTTCGGGCCGGGCGCCTGCAGCGGTACCTGGACGATGACCGGATCGAGGACATCTGGATCTACAGCGCGTCCAAGGTGTTCGTGAAGTACGGCGACACCAAGGACCCGGTCCAGGTCGACTCGGTCGCGGACTCGGAAGAGCAACTCCAGGAACTGGTGCGGGACTTGATCCGCACGAGCAACCAGAGCGGAAAGCAGTTCTCCTCGCACCGCCCGGAGGTCGCACTGCGCCTGGCGGACGGTTCGCGGCTGCAGGCCATGGGCCCGGAGATCACCGGCGAGCACACCCATGTCACGATCCGCCGCCACCGCATCCAGGACGCCATCCTCGACGACCTGATCAAACTGGGCACGATGGACGGCCTCCTCGCCGACTTTCTCGCCGCCTGCGTGCGGGCCCGGCGCAACATCATGATCGTGGGTGAGCAGGGCGCCGGAAAGACGTCGCTGCTGCGCGCCCTGCTCAAGGAGTTCGGACCCAACGAGCGGTTCGGCACCTTGGAGACCGAGTTCGAACTGTGGGCGCACAAGAACGGCTACCACCAGCACGTGGTGCCGATGGAAGCGCGCGAGTCCAACGGCGAACTCGTCGACGGTAAATCGGCCGGCGAGATCACGCTCATGGATCTGCTGTACCGGGCCAAGCGCATGTCGCTGACCCGGATCGTGGTCGGCGAGGTCCGCGGCCCCGAGATCACCGCGCTGATGCAGGCACTCACCGGCGACCGGCCAGGCAACTTGTGCACCATGCACGCCTCCGAGCCGGAGGCGGTCTTCGACCGGATCGCGGAGATGTATCTGATGGCGAGGGAGAACTTCTCCCCCGAACTGGCCTACCGGCAGATCGCCAACGGCCTGCATTTCATTGTGTTCCTGTCCGTGGACGAGTCCGGGCCGGTGAAGAAGCGGTTCGTGTCCCACGTCCTGGAGATCACAGGGATCGGTGAAGGGGGCCGGCCTGCCTACAACGAGGTGTTCCGACCCGCCGCTGAGTGGGATCTGCGGGCCCAGCCCTATGCGCAGGTGTCGCAGAAGAACCGGCGCAAGCTCGAGGAGGCCGGATTCACCACGGTGCTGCAGCCCGCCGTCGCCGCGTGGCCGCCGCAGGAGGTGCGCGCATGATGACGGCGCTTCTGTTCGCTGTGTGCGGCGGCCTCGTCATGGGCGGCCTGATCACGTTCGCCGTCGCGGTCATCGGCACTACCACACCGCAAACGCCCGGCTACTTCGAGCGGCGCCGGGTCCGGCGCCGTGACGGACTGGGCGGCGCGGAGCGGGTAGCGCAACGGCGCACCCTGCAGGTCGCAGCGCTGGTGGTCACGGTGGTGGTGTGGGCCGGGACCGGCATGGTGGTGACCGCGCTGCTGCTGGGTGCGGCGGTGGTCGGGGTGCCGTGGCTGATCGCTCCGACGATGGCCGCGTCCGGACGGATCACCAAGCTGGAGGCGCTGGGTAAGTGGACGCAGCGCCTGGCCGAAGTCACCCGGCTCGGTGTCGCGTTGAACCAGGCCCTCGTCACCAGCCGCAAGGACCCGCCGGTCGGCCTGGAGGAGGAGATCACCGAGCTCGCGGACCGGATCCAGGCCGGCTGGCCGGCCGACGAGGCCCTGGCCGACTTCGCGGACCGGCTCGATGACATCACCGCGGACAAGGTGTGCGCTGCGCTGATGCTGTGCGCCGTCGACCCCGGACCCGGCCTGGCCAAGGTGCTGGAAGACATGGCCGCCTCCGTGCGCGAAGAGGTCGCCTCACGCCGCAGCATCGAGGCGGACCGGGCGAAGTCCCGCACCACCCTGCGCTGGATGGTGATCATCACGCTGTCGGTGTTCGCCGCCGGATTCCTGGTGCCCGACTACACCTCCCCGTATGCGACGTTGCTCGGTCAGCTCGTGTTGGGGCTCTTCGGGCTGGCGTTCGTCGGTGTGATCGCGTTGGCGCGGCGGATGGCCCGTTACCGGGCAATCGCCCGGTTCCTCATCATCGACCCGCGCAGCCACGTGAAGTACGCCGCCGAGCCGGCGGAGGTAACCGGATGAGCTCGCTGAACGCCTTCCTGATCGCGGGCGGTGTCGTGGGTACGGGAGCTGCCGTGTTGGTGCGGCAGCTCGTACCCGCCGCCCCGAAACTGTCCAGCACGCTGCGCCGGTTGAACCCTCCGCGGACCGCCGCCGGCCAGGACCCGGCCCCCGCCGATACGCCGCGCCGCTTCGCCGGCCAGGTCGCGGAGAGGATCCCCGGGTCGGTGCCGCGGAGCGACCTGGACCTGCTGGGGCAGCCGGTGGAGCAGTTCCTGCTGAACAAGCTGACGCTTGCGCTGCTCGGGCTGCTCGCCCCGGTCGTGGTGGTCGGCGGGTGGTCGCTGATGGGTCTGGGTGTGCCGTTGTTCATTCCGGGCGCCGTGGGGCTGCTCGCCGCGCTCGGCTTGTGGTTCGTGCCGGACCTTTCGGTGCGCGCGGAGGCCGCCAAGGCCCGTGTCGAGGGCGCCCATGCGGCGGCCGCGTTCCTGGAGCTGGTGGCGATGCGGATGGCCTCCAACAAGGCCGCCTCGCAAGCGCTGTGGGATGCCTCGCAGGTCGGGCGGGGCTGGTTCTTCGCCCGCGTCCGTGAAGTCCTGCTGCGCGCCCGCACCGAGAAGACGTCCCCGTGGCTGGTGCTGGAGCAGATGGGCACGCACCTGAAACTGCCGGCGCTGCGTGACATCGCGGACATCGTCCAGCGCGCCGAGTCCGAGGGCGCCAGCGTCTACGACACCCTGCGCCACCACGCCGCCAGCCTGCGCAGCGAACTGCTCACTGTCGAGGCCGCCAACGCCAATGAGAACAGCGAGAAGATGCACGCCCCCGGCGCCTTGCTGACCGTGATCGTGATGGCGCTGATGGCCTTCCCGGCGGCACTCAAGATGTTCGCGATCTAGGCCGTCATGACCACGAAGGAGAGAACTTCCCATGATCAAGTCCCTGTTCACCGCCGCCACGCTGCTGGCGATGCTGCCCGCGCGGGCGAGCCGGCATCTCGAGAAGGTGCACGAGCAGCTCACCGACCGCGCGGACCGCGGCGACGGCCCCATCCCCACCGTGATCATCGTGGTGGCGAGCGTGACCGGTGCGCTGTTGATCGCCGGCGGGCTGGCCGTGCTGTTCGGGCGGGCCAACGGCCGACTGCTGGACCTGGACTTCGGCGACTGATGAACCGGTGGGCCGAGCGGTTGCGCAACGACGATCGCGGCTCCTCCCCCGTCCAGATGGCCATCATCATGCCGATCGCACTGCTGTTCACGCTGTGCATCGTGCAGGGCTTCATGTGGTCCTACGCCCGCCACGCCGCGTACGCCGCGGCCCGCGACGGTCTACAGGCCGGCCGCATGTATGAGGCCACACCCGCCGACGGGGCCGCGCACGCCCGCGAAGCCCTGGACCGCTACGCCGGAGACTTCCTCTCGAACCGGACCGTCTCCAGCGCGGGCAGCACCGCCGAGACGGTCGAAATCCGGGTGCACGGCACCGCGATCTCAATGATTCCCGGGATCGACAGTTTCCAGATCAACGCCGTCGCCGCGGGCCCCGTCGAACGCTGGACTGTTCCGGGGGAAGACTGATGCGCACCACCACCCGATCCGGGCCTCATTGGACATCGGATCGAGGAAGCGCCCCGATCGAGGCGGTGTTTGTGCTGCCCGTATTGTTGGCGCTCGCGCTGCTGTTCATCGCCGGGGCGCGACTCTCCAGCGCGGCCGGCACCACGGACGCCGCAGCTCAAGCCGCCGCGCGCGCGGCCTCGTTGGCCCGCACTCCCGATGCCGGGCAGGCGGCGGCCGTCAGGGCAGCCGAGCGAGTACTGGCGGACCAGGAGCAGGGCTGCGCCGGCACCGCGGTGGAGGCGGACACCTCCGGTCTGGCCGTGCCGGTCGGACAGGCCTCCGAGGTCACGGTGACCGTCCGGTGCACGGTTCCGCTCGGTGATCTCTTCTTCCTCAAGGGCGGTCCGGGCACCAAGACCGTGGAGTCCACCTTCACTTCGGTCGTAGACGCATACCGGACGCGGGGGTGAACTCGGTGATCCAACTCAAGTCCTGGATCAGGGCGCGTCGGTGGGACGACGATCGCGGTGGCATCGCGGTGCACGTCGCGATCATCACGATGCCGCTGCTGGCGCTCGGCGGCCTGCTCACCGTGGACGCGTTCGGGGTGCTGCGTTCCCACGAGCGGGCCGACGCACTCGCGATGGAAGCAGCCCGGGCCGGCTCACAGGCCATCGACGGCGGCGAAGCCGTCTCCGGGGATGCGATCGCCGTCGAGCCCGCGGCAGCCGCGGCGGCCGCCCGCGACTACCTGGCCAGCGCCGGGAAGAGCGGCACCGTACGGATCACCAACAACGGACGCCGTATCGAGGTGACGGTCACCGACACCTACGACGGCGCGTTCACCCCGACCAACTGGCAGATCACCGGCCGCAGTTCGGCAACCCTGTTGCACGGCATCACGCAACCCGAGGACTGATCATGGCTCAGCACCGATCCGCACGCCACCCGAGCCTCGCCAGCCGGCTGGTGCGTGCGGTGTTCTCGCTCCTCGCCCTCGCAGCGCTGGGGGCAGGTCTGCCGTGGCTGTTGTGGCGGGCCACTTGGGCAGCCGCCGCCGATGGCGTCGACGACTTCACCCACCTGTTCTCGCAGACCGACACCACCGGCGCGGTGCTCCTGGTGCTGGCCGGCATCGGCTGGTTGGCGTGGGCGGCGTTCGTGTTCGCCGTGCTACTCGAGCTCCCGGCCCAGGTGCGCGGACGCCGCGCTCCGCGGCTGCCGGCCGGGCTGCACCTGAGTCAGCGCGCGGCCGCCTCGCTGGTCGGCGGGCTGCTTCTGCTGCTGCCGGCCGGGACCGCGCTCGCCTCCTCGAGCCCGGCGCAGGCCCAGTCGTCGAGCGCCGAGCACATCCCGGGCCAGACCCGCGCCTCAGTGGCCGACGCTGCGGCGCCCCTGTCGGCAACCGCGATGCCCGCCGCCGAAGTCGAGACCACACCGCCCACCTACACGGTGCAGGACGCCCGGCCGGCGGAGAGTTTGTGGAGCATCGCCGAGAAGCTGTACGGGCGCGGCGAGCTCTACACGCTGCTCGTGGACGCCAACGAAGGCCGCACCATGGTCGACGGCCAGCGCTTCGTTGCGGAGGCGCCGATCCGGCCCGGCTGGCAGCTCGCCCTGCCCGCCGATGTGCCGCTCGCCGAGGAGTCCAGGATCAGCGCGCAGGGAGGCTCAGTTTCCGTCACCGCGGATGACGTACCGGCCGGTGGGGAGCATGAGCGGGTCGTCGCGCCGGGCGACAGCCTGAGCGGGATCGCCCTGGACGAGACAGGTAACGCGCATGCCTGGCCCGAACTCTTCGAGGAGAACCAGGGCGAGGAGCAGCCGTACGGGCACACCTTCACCGACCCGGACCTGATCTACCCGGGCCAGAAGCTGACGCTGCCCCCAGAGTGGAGCGCCTCCAACGGCGATTCCGCTCCGCCCGGCCGCACCGAGGATCCCGCCGACGACGGCGACCGCCGCGAGCAGACGCCCCCGCCTACCGACAAGGACGACGAGGAGCCCACCGAGACCGAGGGACCCACGAGTACGCCTGATGGCCGCGAATCTGCGCCGCCGGAGCAGGATGACCGGGAGGACGAAGTGGCTCCGGCGCCGGACGCTTCCAGTGGTCCGTCGCAGAGCGCGGAGGCGACGCAGAAGCCGTCGGACGAGCCGTCCGCGTCGCACTCCCCCACGCCCAGCGCCCCCGCCGAGCCGTCGCCATCCGAGTCCACCGACGATGGCGCCGCCGTGGTGCCGCCGCCGACGTCCAGCGGCACGCCGTCCGCGGGCACGCCCCCGCAGGCCTCGCAGAGCCCGGCGGGGGCGCCCACGTCGTCGCCGCGTTCAGGGGGTCTCCGGCGTGTCGCGGGCGCCGGGCTGCTCCTGGCCACCGGCATCGCGGCCGCGCTCGCCACCCGGCGTGCCCTGCAGCGCCGGCGCCGCGCGCCCGGCGAGACGATCGCGATCGCCGAGGAGCCGTCCAGGGCTGAGGCCCAGCTCGTCGCGGCCGCCGAGGAGGCGCCCGCACGGCAACTGGACCGCGCCCTGCGCACCTTGGCCGTTGCCGCCGAAGCAGACGGCGCGGACCTGCCGGCACTGGCAGCGGCTCGGATCACTCCCCGCACGCTTCAGGTGCTGCCTGCTGCCCGGGAGGCCGCGCCGCTGACGCCCTTCACTGCGGGCCCCGATGGATGGTGGACTCTGCCCGAACAGGCAGAGCTCCTGTCGGACGAGGACGCTGCATCGGTGGCTCCGCCGTATCCGGGACTGGTCACGCTCGGCTCCAGCACCAGTGGTGATCTCGTGCTGGTCAACCTTGCGCAGCTCCAAGTCGTGCTACTGGAGGGCGAACAAACCGATATCGAGGAAGTCCTGACCGCTGTGGCATTGGAGTTGACCGAGGCGCCCTGGGCGCAGGACTCCGAATTGGTGACGGTCGGGTTCGGATCCGAGCTGCAGGGGCTGCTGCCCTCCTCCCGCCTGTCGTTCACCCGCGAGAGCTCTCACGCGGTCAGTGACCTGGCCCAACGGCTCCTGGCCGCGCAGCAGTTCCCCGAGGAAGCACACCACCCCTACCTGCTGTGCGCGAAGTCTCTGGATCCGGAGGCCGCCTGGCTGCTCGCCGAGGCGCTCGAGCAAGCCGGTGAGGTGCCCGTCGCGTTGGTCGCGCCGGCCGCCGGCGTCGCCCAGTTGTTCCCTCACGCGCAGGTCCTGGACGCCTCCGCTGACGGGGCGCAGTACGTGGATGCTCTGGACCTGCCCCTGACTCTGCAGCGCCTTGAGCGCGCTGCCTACCAGCAGATCGTCACGGCCTTCCAGGTCGCCAACCAGAGCGCCGAGCCGGCCGAGGGCGCCTGGCTCAACGTCCCGGGCGAGCCCCGCCGCGTGAGCGAGGCGGCCGCGCACGCCCCCGATCCGTCGGCCTCGGTCGAGGCGAAGCCGGTGGTCCACATCTCCACCTCGGGCGGCCCCACTTCCGCGGCCGCGCCGACTGCGGTGCCCGCCGCGTTCATGGCGGCATCGTCCGACGGGGCCGGCCTGCGTCTCATGCCCTCCCCCACGCCTGCCTCGGGCTCTGCCGCGACCGGCCCCGGCGCCAGCAGCGCGGACAGCGACGGCGAACCGGGGCCGGAGCCGGTCAATGCAGCCAGCGTTCTGCCGCCGGCCGAGCGCCCTACCAGCCCCATCACGCCGCCTGCTGGCGGGGAGTTGACCGAGGTTGAGGAGCTGCATGTGCCTGAGATCCGCGTCCTGGGACCGGTCGAAGTCGCCGAAGTAGCGGCCAGCAGCCACGCTCCAAGCCTCGCCCAACTCGCCGCGCTCTTGTACTTCAAGCCCAGTCGCGACAGCGACCTGGTGTCCGAGGACATGAGCCCCAACAAGCCGTGGAAGCGGGACACCCTCAGTGCCCGCTTGAAGGACCTGCGCACCCGCCTCGGCACGGACTCCGACGGAGAGCCCTACGTGCCGCGCCGCACCGCCAAGAACGACCCGTGCACGATCTCCGCCAAGCTCCGCTGTGACTGGACCCGCTTCCAGCAGCTCGCCGAGCAAGGCCTGGACGCCGGCTCCCCCGGTCTGCCCATCCTGGAGAAGGCACTTGAGCTGGTGCGGGGTCGGCCCTTCGGTACGCACCCGCTGCCCTGGTGCGACCCCCTGCGCCAGGAGATGACGGTCCGCATCGTCGACGTCGCGCACACCGTCGCCACCTGGCGCATGGCCCCCGGCCAGGTGCACGATCTCGCCGCCGCCCGCCGTGCGATCACCGTGGGCCTGTCCGCCGACGAAACCTCCGAAGTGCTCTACCGGGACTGGATGCGCATCGAGCACGCACTCGGCAACCGCTCCGGCCTGCACACCGCGATCACCAACCTGCAGGCGATGGTCCATGCGCTGCGCAGCGATGTGGAACCCGAGACCGAAGCCCTCATCGACGAACTGATGGGCCGCACCGCGCAGAACACACACACGCGCTGACCACCCAGTGCTGCGCAGTGCGCCGATGCGCACTCGACCTGCCAGTCGGCCGTGCGATGAGGCCTGCGCAGCAGCCGATCCGGGTTGAGTACGACGAGCTCAACTCTGCGCAGTGACTGCGCAGTCCGTGTGCGTCCCGGTCAATCGTGCACGGCGCGCAGGTCGTTGCGCACGTAGGCGAGCAGCTCCGCGACGGCGGCATCGTTGGAGGCGGGCGGGCGCAGCCGCCACTCGGCGAGCGTCTCGCGTACGGTCGTGGCGCTGCGCAGGACCTGCGTACCGAGATCGTCTTCGAGTGACGTGCTGGTCCCCGCGTCGCCACCGGTGATCACGACGGGCCCGTACAGCGGATATAGATCGATGCCGCGCCATGCCGAGGCGAGTGCCCACGCGGCGAGGTTGAGGCCGGTGCGGCCGTCGGCATGGCGTTGCTGTCCGTCGTCGAGGATGTGCAGCACTGCACGACGGTGGTAGATGCCGGTGACGGTCACTCCGCCGAGCAGCGTGCGCAGTTGGTCGTACGGAGGTGTGCGCAGCGTGAGCGGCGTGACGGTGGTGTCGACGTCGATGTGCAGCGCCTTGATGGTGTCCACGGTTGTCCTCCCCCGGGTGCGGCTGCGCACTGCGCAGCCTCTGCTGGTGTGCCGGTTGCGCATCCCGTGCTGGCCGCGCCTTGTCGCTGCGCATGCCCTGGGATCGTCAGGAGCCAGGGCTCCACTGGAACGTCAGGATCTTGTGGCGGCGTCGGAAGTCGGGCAGGTAGTCCTCGCGTTCGGCCAGGGTCTGCGCATCGATGGGACGGTTGTACTGACCGGTGATGCCGCGCAGGGCTGCTTCGTCGGCGACCTGCTGGGCCGTCGGCTCGGCGCCGAGTTGGTCGCGTAGGTGGGCGTAGACCGTGTAGAGGCGGAAGCTGAGTGGGTAGCGGCGCAGGCCGGCTGCTGTCACCGGCTTGCCCTTCGGGCTGTAGATCTCGTGCTCCTCGAGGTACTCGGCCAGTTCGTCGGCCGACGGCTCGGCGCCGTGCTCTTGCTGGTAGGCCTCCCACGCGGCGAAGTACCGGTCGACGGTGGTGACCTGAGCGGCCGGTTCAGCCTCACTCACGTCGTCGCCCTCAGGTTCCGCTCCCCCGGCGGACTGCCGCGGGAGCGTGGCGCTCTCGTGTTGGATGACGGTCGGCTCGTGGCGGTTCAAAGGGATGGGGTCGGCTGCCGCTTGTGTGGCGTCGGCCTGGTGGCGTTCCTTGAAGCGGCGCAGCGGAAGGTGCAGTTCACGCTCCGGCAGCGGCCCGCCCTCGGCGCCGGCCGCCTCGTAGTGGTCGCGGAGGTAGAGGGCGAACCGGCGGGCGTTGGGGTAGTCGCCCTCCTCGCGTACGTAGCGGGCGAACGCTCCGTAGTAGAGGTCCTCGGTCTCATCGTCGAGGACGAGCTGGTCCTGCCGCACGTGGTCGCCGTGATAGTCGGGGGCCCGCCGTTGGGCTGCACCGTCCCCGTACGGTGAGTGCGCCGCCGGGTCGCCTATGTGCTCTTCTGGCGAGCCATCCGCGGGGGTGCGGGCTTGTCGGGGCGCGAAGACGTCATAGCCGTTGGCGCTCCCCTCTCCCCCGCCAGTGGTCGTACGACCGTGTTCGCTGGTTGCTTGGCGCGGCACCTCGGCGGAGTGGTGCGCGGGCGGCTCGGCTTCAACGGCCTCGTACGCAGTCACGGCCGGGGTGCCTGCGGCGGGTTGGTCGAGGCGTTCCATGTCGCCGGCGAGCATCTCGGCTGGGGCGTCCAGCTCAGGTGCTTCGATGCCGGCGGCGGCGAGGCCGGCCGGGGCGGTCTCGGCGAGCGGGACGCCGTAGCGGGCCAGGCGCAG
>NZ_JAEIMH010000049.1:0-8292 GCF_016464295.1 Streptomyces sp. N35
GGGCCGCCGCCGCCGAGCGGCTGGAGAAGGCCGGGTTCCGTCAGGCCGACGAGGCGGCCGAGTGGGATGGCACGAGCGGCGGCAAGTACGTCCTGCGCGGTGGCGCGATCATCGCCTGGTACGTGCCGGAGGGCGCCTCGGCGCACACCCCGTTCCGTATCGTCGGTGCCCACACCGACTCCCCCAACCTGCGCGTGAAGCCGCTGCCGGACACCGGTGCGTACGGCTGGCGGCAGGTCGCCGTGGAGATCTACGGCGGACCGCTGCTCAACTCCTGGCTCGACCGCGATCTGGGGCTCGCGGGGCGGCTCTCCCTGCGCGACGGAACGACCCGGCTCGTGAACGTGGGGCGGCCGCTGCTTCGCGTCCCGCAGCTGGCGATCCACATGGACCGCTCCATCTACGAGAAGGGGCTGCAGCTCGACAAGCAGAAGCACATGCAGCCCATCTGGGGCCTCGGCGAGCCGCACGAGGGCGATCTGATCTCCTTCCTGGAGGAGGAGAACCGGATCGAGGCCGGTGACGTGACCGGCTGGGATCTGATGGTGCACTCCATCGAGCCGCCCGCCTATCTCGGCCGTGACCAGGAGCTGCTCGCGGGGCCGCGGATGGACAACCTCCTGTCCGTGCACGCCGCCACGGCCGCCCTGGCCGCCGCATCGGCCTCCGACGGCCTCTCGTACATCCCGGTCCTCGCCGCCTTCGACCACGAGGAGAACGGGTCGCAGTCGGACACGGGCGCCGACGGACCGCTGCTCGGCAGTGTGCTCGAGCGCTCCGTGTTCGCGCGCGGCGGCAGTTACGAGGACAAGGCCCGTGCCTTCGCCGGCACCGTCTGCCTGTCCTCCGACACCGGGCACGCGATCCACCCCAACTACGGGGAGCGCCACGACCCGACGCACCACCCGCGCGCCAACGGCGGTCCGATCCTCAAGGTCAACGTCAACAACCGCTACGCGACGGACGGTTCGGGCCGTGCGGTCTTCGTCGACGCGTGTGAGCGCGCGGGCGTCCCGTACCAGCACTTCGTCTCGAACAACGCGATGCCCTGCGGCACCACGATCGGC
Source organism: Streptomyces sp. N35 (assembly GCF_016464295.1). Taxonomy (NCBI): domain Bacteria; kingdom Bacillati; phylum Actinomycetota; class Actinomycetes; order Kitasatosporales; family Streptomycetaceae; genus Streptomyces; species Streptomyces sp. N35. The sequence continues at coordinate 1,068 of NZ_JAEIMH010000049.1, forward strand.
CCGATCACGGCGGCGCGGCACGGCATCAAGACCGTCGACATCGGTGTCGCGATCCTGTCGATGCACAGCGCGCGCGAGCTGTGCGGATCCGACGACCCGCATCTGCTCGCGAGCGCGCTGACGGCCTTCCTGGAGTCCTGAACTCCTCTTCTCTGCATGGCTGTTCCGGCGCCGGGTACCCGGAGTGCCGGAACAGCCAGGTACAGGGAGGCGGAACTCATGGGCATGGGCGGATGCATCCTGCTGATCGCAGGCGGCGCCATCCTCACGTTCGCGACCAACTGGGAGATGCAGGGGGTCAATCTCGACATCGTGGGCATCATCCTGATGCTCGTCGGGATCATCGGCGTCGCGGCCTTCAGCTCGGCGGCACGCAAGCGGCGGGTCATCACCCCCGGCGGCACCGTGGTCGACGACCGTCAGACCGGGCGTACTTACGAGTGAGGCGTACGGACGAGGTGCGAGGGAACTGAGGCGCGGCGATCCTCGTCTTGGAGCGCGGGACGGTACGAACTCCGTACCCACTGACCGCACTTCAAGCACGGGGGATTGATTCATGGGTACGTTGCGTCGGCGCGCCGCGCTCGTCATCGCGGGAACGGCCGCTGTCGGTATGGTCCTGACCGGCTGCTCGGACTCCGGGTCCGGGCGCAAGTCGTCCAAGCCGTCCGGGGGCAGTTCGTCCTCGAAGGGGTCGTCGAAGGGGTCGGGCAAGACGCAGGACCCGTCGGACACCCCGACCAAGGACGACGGCGGCAAGACCGTCCCCGCCGGAAAGCCCTCCACCAAGCCCGGCACGGGCGGCGGCGGCAGGACGGGGCCGTGCACCAACGCGGAGACCGAGCTGACCGTGACCGCCGCTCCGCGCCCGGTCAACTACCAGCTGATCACGCTCACCAACACCGGCAAGCGCACCTGCACGGTGCTGCACTACCCGGTCGTCAGCTTCGGCCCCGACCTCGACGGCACGGCGGAGGGCCGCGAGGACACCAGGCCGCAGGCCGTGGTCACGCTGAAGCCCGGCGCCTCCGCGTACGCCGGGCTCAACACGAGCCCGGCGGACCAGGCGGACGACGGCACCAAGCCGCACGCCAAGACCCTCTCCGTCGACCTGATCAAGAAGGTCGGCGCCGACGGCTCGACGGTCCAGCTCGGCCAGCCGGACACGGTCAAGGTGAACGACCTGTTCATCTACGAGCCCAAGGTGTCCTACTGGCAGCAGGAGATGGACCTGGCGCTCGGCTAGGGCGTCTCTTTCGGGGACTACGCGTCCATCCCCGCAAGCACCAGCGCCAGCCGGTCCGTCGCGCCTTCGGTGAGGCGGACCGGGACGCCCCAGTCCTGCTGGTGGACGTGGCAGGCCGGATATTCGTTCGCCGGGTCGTCGTCGCAGGACGCCGCCATCGCCGATACGTGCAGCACGCCCTCGCCCACGGCCGGGTCCAGCTCCAGCTCGCGGGCGAGATCCGTGCCCGCGCCCTCGCCGGCGAGCAGCAGCCCGGGCGGGGTGGACGAGACGAGCAGACGGGTGGACGGGCCGTACCGGGTGTCCAGCTTCTGGCCGGCCGGGGCCTGGAAGACCACGTCCAACTGGAGCTTGCCCGGGGCGACTTCGGTCGCGGCGCGCTGCGTACGGTGGGCGACCGCCTCCACCCGTACGGCCTCGTCGGGCAGCCGCAGCCGGGTCAGACGGTGGCGGGCGGACTCGACGACCACGATGTCCTCGCCGACCAGGACCGCGTCGGAGGGCTCGCGCAGATCCGTCGCCAGGGTGGTGACCTCGCCGGTCGCGGGGTCGTAGCGGCGCAGCGCGTGGTTGTACGTGTCGCTGACCGCGACCGATCCGTCAGGGAGCGCGGTGACGCCCAACGGGTGCTGGAGCAGGGCCTGTTCGGCGGCGCCGTCGCGGTGGCCGAAGTCGAAGAGACCGGTGCCGACAGCCGTGTGCACGGTCCGGTCGCGGTCGATCCAGCGCAGCGCGCTGGTCTCCGAGTCGGCGATCCACAGCCTGTCCTCGGTGGCCTCGAGACCGGAGGGCTGCGCGAACCAGGCCTCGGCGGCGGGCCCGTCGACCAGGCCCTCGTTGGTCGTGCCCGCCGCGACCTGGACCGTCCCGCTCTGCGGGTCGTACGTCCACAGCTGGTGCACACCGGCCATGGCGATCCAGACGAGCCCGTCGAACCACGCCACGTCCCACGGCGAGGAGAGGTCCACTTCGCGCGCCGGCCCCGAGGTGGGCGAGCCCTGCCACCACTGGCGTCCGGTGCCGGCCACGGTCTCGATCGCGCCGCTTTCCGGGTCGTACGTCCGCAGCGCGTGATTGACCGTATCGGCGATGATCACGCGCCCGTCGGGCAGCAGCGCGAGACCCTGCGGCTCACTGAACTCCCGCTCCCCGAAGCCGCGTTCACCGCTGCCGATCCGCCGTACGACCGTCTCTCCGTCGGCCGCCATCTCCACCAGCTGGTGCCGGGTCGAGTCGGAGACGAGGAAGTTGCCGCTGGGCAGCAGCAGCGCCTTGCCCGGGAAGCGCAGATCGGTGGCGACCGGCTCGGGCGCGACATAGGGGCCGTCGCCGCGCCGCAGCGTGCCCTTCGCCTCGTGCTCGGCCTCGAGCTCCTCGACCAGTTTCTCGATCGCGTGCGCATGGCCCTCGCCGGCGTGCTGCGCGACGACATAGCCCTCGGGGTCGATGACGACGAGCGTCGGCCAGGCCCGTACGGCGTACTGCTTCCAGGTCGCGAGCTCCGGATCGTCGAGCACCGGGTGGTGCACCTCATAGCGCTCGACGGCGTCGACGACGGCCGCGTGCTCGGCCTCGTGCACGAACTTCGGCGAATGCACCCCGATGATCACGACGGTGTCCGCGTGCTTCTGCTCGAGCTCGCGGAGCTCGTCGAGGACGTGCAGGCAGTTGATGCAGCAGAACGTCCAGAAGTCGGCGATGACGATGCGTCCGCGCAGGTCGGCAAGGGTGAGTTCCTTGCCTCCTGTGTTCAGCCAGCCGCCCTTGCCGATCAGCTCGGGGGCACGGACTCGGGCGCGGCGGGGGGCCGGGGCTGCGTCGTTCATGGTTCAAGCTTGCCACTCGGGCGGCGCATGGCCGACGGGCGGGCAGCGGGTACGGATCCCGGCATGAAATATCTCGTACGCGACAAGCTCTTCGCCATCGGTGACGACTACTGGATCGAGGACGAGCAGGGCCGCAAGGCGTTCTTCGTCGACGGCAAGGCCATGCGGATCAAGGAGACCTTCGAGCTCAAGGATCCCGAGGGGCGGGTGCTCATCGACATCCGCGCCAAGATGTTCAGCCTGCGGGACGCGATGACCATCGAGCGCGGCGGCGAGGCGCTCGCCACGGTCAAGAAGAAGCGGTTCTCGCTGCTGCGCAACCACTACCGCGTCCAGCTCGTCGACGGCACCGAGCTGGACGTCAGCGGCAAGATCCTCGACCGCGAGTTCGTCGTCGAGTACGAGGGCGAGATGCTCGCGCACATCTCCCGGCGGTGGCTGCGGGTGCGCGAGACGTACGGCGTCGATGTCGTACGGGAGGAGGCCGACCCCTCGCTGATGATCGCGATCACGGTGTGTGTGATCCGGCTGGCCGAGAAGGAGCGGGTCGGCGAGGTCGTGGACTGACGGCCCCCCGGGTCCGCCCCGGGCCGCCCCCGGCCGCCCTGACCCGGATGCCTTCGCACGGCGTGCGCGTCACCCAGAGCGATGGTGCCCTTACGGACAGTGGTCGATTTATCGACCTTCATCCGCAGGGAAGGAATTGGGTGGCTATGTCTGCATGGCACACCACGGGTCTGCGCGCCGCGACCGCGGCCGGACTCGCACTGACGGTGGCGGTCACCGCCATGGGTACGGCTCAGGCCGACGAGGCCGACGACGCGTACAGCTGGGGCACGGTCGTCGAGACCAAGGACGGCGTGCAGGCGAACTCCTGGCTCGTCGGCGTCACGGGCGTGGGCAAGATCATCAACGCCCGCCTCTTCGAGTCCGCTTCGCCCGGTCACCCCAAGGCACAGGGCGAGAGCGCCGGCGGCGGCAACCTCGTCGACCTCACGGTCGGCGGCGTCGGCCTGGGCAAGGTCTCGGCGCTCTACACGCACTCGTTCACCAACAAGCTGCCGCGGAGCAAGTCCGGCAAGGAGACCATCCCGGTCCCCGGTGCCGCGTACGCCAACGCCGGCGGCGGCCGCGTCCACATCGGTCTGCCGTACGTGGAGGGCCTGGTCGGCACGCCGCTGCAGGGCCTGAGCGTGCGCGTGGACGCGCTCGACGTCCACGCACGCTCGCTGCCGGGGCGGCCCGTGGAGTTCCAGGGCGGCGCGGCCTCGGGTGAGCTGTCGATGTTCGGCGAGAAGATCATCGAGATTCCGCCGCTGTGGGCGGTCAACCTGGGCGCGACCATTCCCGCGGGCCGCAACGACCCGAACGCCCCGTTCGTGCTGGCGCAGACGAACGAGCAGATCACCACGGACAACAAGGGCGTGCCTACCAAGGGCAAGGACGGTCAGTACGCGTACGACCCGCGTGCGACCAGCGGTTATGTCAACGGCATCCACGCCAGCGTGCTCGGTCCGAACGTCGCCGACGTGACGTACGCGCACGCCGCCGTCATCCGTGACCCCGCCCTGACGGACAAGTTCAAGTCGCAGCTGCCGAAGGTGCCCGCCCTGATCGACATGATCAAGGACGCGGCCAAGCAGCTGTCCCCGAAGCCGGCCGAGAAGCCGGTCACGACGCTGCCGATGCCCGCAGCGAACTGAGCCGTCCCCCCGCAGCAGCATCCCAACCCCAGGACCAGGGGGTCCCCCATGCCACCCAGCACCCGAACGTCCCGCCCGCGTACGGCCGTTGTGACCACCGTCGCCCTGACGCTCTCCCTGTCGGCGCTCGCTTCCGGCGCCTACGCCACCGGGCTCCAGCCGCCCCCGTTCCCGCCGCCCGGCGGGATCCAGGTCAACGAGGACGGCCAGCCGCAGGGCGAGGGGAACGTACCCGTTCCCGAGAAGCCCGAGGTTCCCGAGCTGATCGAGCCCGAGCTCCCCGACACCCCTGAGCTGCCCGCGTTGCCGGACCACCCTGGGTACACGGAGTACGAAGGCATGTTCGCCGGCGTCGCGGACATCGTGCACGGCGCCCTCGATCTGGGGTTCGGCTTCTTCAAGCCGCCGCGCACCCGCCACGCTCCGCCGCCGCCTCCGCAGCAGCCGCTGCCCGCCACCCACTGGGGCACCGTCGCCGACGACGACACTCCCGCCCAGGCGAACGCCTGGACGCTGCGGGTGCGCGGCGGGAACGCCCACGGGGACGCCCGGCTCACCGAGGCGCATTTGCCGGCACTGCCCGACGCGCCCGCCGCCGTCAGCGGTGCGGCCAAGCCCCTCGAGCTGGGGAAGAAGTACTCGTTCGGCAGTCTGCACCGGCTTTCGACGCGTACGTGGATGAAGGACGGCTCCGTGCACGCCGAGGCGAAGCTCGGGCGTGCGGAGCTGGGCATGCCGTATCTGAAGGCGGCGGGCAAACCCGTGGACACGAAGCGGCTGCCGGTCCTGCTGGATCTGCGGGACGCGGTGACGACGGCGGTCGGGCACCCGGACCGCGCGGCCGAGTTCCGTACGGAGATCAAGGGCGGCAGGGTGATGTCGTTCGGGCGTGAACTGCTCACGCTCGAGCGCCCGTTGAAGCCGAACACGAGCCTGCGCATTCCCGCCGACAAGAAGCTGCCGCCGTGGGGTCTCGTCACGTTCAACGAGCAGATCACCACCGACGCGCAGGGCCATCCCACCGCGGGCAAGGACGGCCGGTACGCCCCCGAGCCGGGGGCCACCAGCGGCTTCGCGAACACGGCCCACATCACCCTGCTGTTCCCTGTGGCGCTCGACATGACGGTGGGGCACGCGGCGGTGCTGCACCGCGGGACCGGTGGTGCGGACAAGGCCGACGCGAGCGGTGGCGACGCACAGTGACGAGCCGCCCCCAGATGGCCCCTCCGGCATGCGGATATCGCACTGCGTAGCGAGCCTCTAACTATCAGTGGTCGATCTTCTCGGCTGCTTCCTCCCCCTTCAGATCGACTGCAGCTCCCTTCAGCTCCCGAAGAACCCACCCGGGACCCACTCCCGGGAGATTCACCGAAAGAGAGGGTCGGCCATGGCCTCATGGCGCATTTCAGGGTCCCGCGCCCTGCTGACAGCGGGCGTCGCCCTGACCGCAGTGCTCACCGCCACACTCCCCGCGCAGGCCGCCCACGCACCCGGCGGTGTCGACGACTGGGGAACGGTCGTGGACACCAAGGACTGCGTCCAGGCCGACGCCTGGCTGGTGCGGGTGAAGGGCCTGGGCAAGATCATCGACACCAAGCTCTTCCAGTCCCACTACCCGATCACCCCGCAGGCGCCCAAGCAGCACGCGGGCGGCCGTGAGCTCATCAACCTGGCACCCATGGGCATCGGCCTGGGCAAGGTCTCGGCGCTGTACTCCCGCGCGATGGGCCACGCGCACCCGGCGACGACCTCGGGCAAGGGAGACGTACCGGCACGCGGTGAGGTGTACGCGGACGCCGGCGGCGCGGCGGTCGACATCGGCCTGCCGTACATCCAGAACCCGACCGGCGGCACCCAGCTCTCGCCGTTCGGTGTCCATGTCGAGGGCATCACGGTCTCCGCGTACTCCCAGCCGGGCAAGCCCGTCGCCTTCACGGGCGGCGCCGCCCGCGGCTACATCTCGGTGGCGGGCACCCGCATCATCGACATCCCGCCGATCTGGGCGGTCAACCTCGGTGTGCGCATCCCGGAGGACTACACCCAGGCGCCGCTCGCCCTGGCCACCACCAACGAGCAGGTCACGACGGACGTCAAGGGCAACCCGACCAAGGGTCCCAACGGCGCGTACAAGTACGACCCGAAGGCGACGAGCGGGTACATCAACGGCATCCACGCGAGCGTCCTCGGTACGGACGTCGCGGATGTGACGGTCGTGCACGCCGCGGTGCTCCGCGACCCGAAGATCACCGACAAGTTCGCGGTGGCGCCGCGTGCCGCCTCGGACCGCGCGGGCGTGCCGGCCCGCCCGCTCTCGAAGTCCTGTGCCCCGTTCGCGCCGCCGCGTGCGGCCGCCGCGGGCATGAAGGACACCTCGTCCTGCTGGTAGCCCAACGGCTGTCAGCCGTGAAGGCCCGTGAAGCCGCGTGCCGCGCGCCCCCCACCGCGAGCCG
>NZ_JAEIMH010000049.1:8302-18100 GCF_016464295.1 Streptomyces sp. N35
AACGAGCGTACGGCAGGCGGCTTTTCGCGTGCGGTACGCCGGTGGGCGAGGGGGCGGGGCAAGGCTGAGAGGCCCGTACCCGCCCCCGCTCGAAGGAGACCCCGTGGCCGCACCACCCCGCCGCGCACGGCGCACCGCCGCACTCGCCGTTCTCGCGGCGCTGATCCTGCCCGCACTCGGCTGCGGCGAGAAGGCGCAGAACATCCCCGAGGTGAAGGGGGAGTTCGGCAGCCGGCCCGAGGTCGCGATGCCCACGTATCCGCCGCCGAAGGACGCGCGGATGACGGTCCTCGTCGAGGGCGAAGGACCGGTGACCCGCAAGGGCCAGGTGATCGTCACCGATGTGGACATGCGGATCTGGGAGAGCGGCCGCGCCCTGATGGACACCTACCGGCTCGAACAGCCGACGACCGCGGTGCTCGACGGCCAGCATGTCTCGCGTACGTGGGACCAGGCGCTGATCGGCCGCAAGGCCGGCAGCCGGGTGCTGCTCGTCTCGCCGGCGACGCACGGCTTCGGGCCGCACGGCATGGCGCCCGCGCAGGTCACCCCGACGGACCACATGGTCCTGGTCTTCGACGTGATCGGCGGCTACGACCCCAAGGCGCAGGCGGCGGGCCCGGGCAAGTGGCCCGCGAGCGGCGGGTTCCCGTCGGTGAGCGTGAAGGCGCCGGGCGCCGAGCCGGTGATGGCGGACTTCGGTGCGGAGCCCAGGAAGGTCGGCGTACGCACGCTGGTCGAGGGCAAGGGGGCGCCGCTCAAGGCCGGGCACAGCGTCGTGATGCAGTACACGGGTGTGGTGTGGGGGACGAAGACGCCGTTCAACTCCACGTATCTGCGCAATGGTCCCAACGGGTTCGTGATGAAGGACGCGGCGATGCTGCCGGGATGGTTCGAGGCGCTCGAGGGCAAGCGCGTCGGCAGCCGCATCCTGGTCACGGTGCCGGGGAACGAGCGGCCCGGCTTCACGCACACCAAGGGGGCGCTCGGGATGCCGAAGGACAAGCCGGCGGCGTACGTCCTGGATGTGGTGGACACGCGGCCGCGCTGACGGCTTGGCGATGGCCCGCGCTGAATCCACAGGCTGTGGACAGGAGTTGACGGCGCGACGGCGCGGCGCCTGGGGGGGGGGGGGCTGCCGGGGCGGGGGGGGGTTTCGGCGGGGCGGCGCCCCCCGGAGGCGAGTCGCCTCCGGGGCCGCGGTGTCTTTCAGCGGGTCACCGTCGTACGGAGATCACTCCGCGCACTGGGCGGCGCGGGTGCCGCTGGTGATCCAGCCACCGCAGTCGATCAGCTGGCCCGCGTCCTCCTTCACCACGAAGGTGTCGAAGACCCGGTTGCCCGCGTTCGGGTCACCGGGGGTGGACAGGTCCGTCCAGCCCTCCAGCTGACCGGTCGCGTTCGCGTCGACCTTGGTGTCGATCGTGATCGTCGGGGCCTGCTTGCCCGGGGCGATCACACCGTCGTGCTGGCAGGTCACGGTCCGGCCGACAATGGCGCACTGCCAGCCGCTGCCCGCGGCCTTGACCGGGGTGACACCCTCGGGGAAGGTGCGCGACACCGTCGTACGACCCGTGGTCGGGCCTGCCTCCGGCGCGTTGGACACGTCGATGGTGAACTGGGCGGGCTTGCCCGCGATCACATCGCCCTTGGGCTTGGTCACGACGCTCAGGTTCGGGTCCTTGGCGGGCGCCGGCTTGACGTCGGTGGTGTCCTTGACCGGACCCGTGCCCTTGCCGCCGGTGGTCGCCTCGGTGCTGCCCTCGAGCGGGCCCTTGGCGTCGTCGTCGACCTCCGTGCCGATGGAGATCGGCGGGTAGCTGTTGCCCGGGTTCAGGACGTCGTTGCCGGTGCCGGGACGGGTGCAGGTGACGGTCTGGCCGTCGATCTTGCAGGTCCAGCCCTCACCGACCGCGTTGATCGGCTTGACGCCCTCCGGGAAGGTACGGACGACCTTGACCTCGCCGTTGGTCGCACCCGCGTCGGGCTTGTTGGCCACGTCGATCTGGTATACGGCGGGGGCTCCGCCGACCACGTCGCCGACCGGCTTGGTGGTGACCACGAGCGCGGGGTCCTTGGCCGGCGTCACCGTGAAGCTGCTCGTGTCGGGCTGCTTCGGGGCCGAACCGGGCGTCGTGGCCTGCGAGGTGATGTTCTTGTCACCCTTCGCGTCGGCCGCGATCTCGGTCTTCACCTTGACCGGCGGGTAGGAGTCGCCGGGCTTGAGCGCGTCGGCGCCGGTGCCCGGACGCTTGCAGGTGACCGTCTGTCCGGCGATCTTGCAGGTCCAGCCGTCGCCGGAGGCCGCGACCGGCTTGACGCCCTCGGGGAAGGTCTGGGTGGTGACGACCTCACCGGTGGTGGGTCCGGCCAGCTTGTCGTTGGTGGTGGTCAGCTCGAACTCGGCGGGCTCGCCCGCGTTGACCGGGCCCTTGGGCAGGACGTTGGTCGACAGGTTCGGGTCCAGGGTCTCGATCTTGCCGTTCCACACCTCGTGGATGGCGGTCGAGTTGCCGGTGCTGGCCGCGATGCCGATCCGCAGCGAGTCGGGCACCTTGGGCTGGCCCTTGATCTCGTCGAGGTCGACCGGCTCGATGACCTCGCGGACCGGACGCCCGTCGTGGAAGTCGATGGAGACCTTCATGACGCCCTCGTGGGACAGCTCGACGATGGCGGTGCGTCGCGCCTCGGCGCGGTTCTTGGCGCCGTCGGCGGCGAGCAGCCGGGTCGACTTGTAGGTGGCGACCAGCGGGTTGTTCACGGCTGCCGCACCACGCACGGTGATCGAGTTCGGCGTACGCCCGCTGAGGCCGCCGGCCGCGTCGAAGTCGTCCGAGGTGAAGTTGCCGTAGACGTCCAGTCCGACGCCGAGGTAACCGCCCCCGATCCCCACATAGCCCAGTCCTGCACCGTTCTGGCCCGACTTCTTCGGCATCTCGGCGGCACCGTCGAGCAGCATCAGCGAGATGCCGTCGGCGGGGTCGCCCGGACGGCCGGGGCTGTAGACGGCGAAGTCCACGCTGAACTTCATGCCCGCGCGGGCGGGAATCGCCCTGCGCGAGATCACATAGCCGTTCTGCTTCTTGCTGTTGGTCGTCAGGCGCAGAGCACCCTCGCCGGCCTTCTCGCCCACCGGCTTCTGGCACTTCTTGAGCGGGCCCTCCTCACCGGCCGCCGCCGTGAGGCAGGCGAAGCCGGTCGGGTCGCCCACGGTGTACGGGCCGCCGTACCACTTCGCCTCGTCGACCGAGGCTCCGGTGAACGGCTCCGAGGAGATCTCCTCCGCCGACGCCGACAGGGGAGCCGCGAGGGACAGCCCGAGTGCCACCACGGTGGCCAGTCCGAACGGAGCCGAGAGACGGGCCCTGAGCGGCCCCGCCTTCCGGCCGCGCCTGTGTCCGTTTTCCGTCATTAGGGTGCCTCCTCGGGCGCACCACGCCCTGCACGGGACCTGATGATGACGTCACGTATGCAAGTGATTGCACACAGTGACCGATTTTCGATCATCAGAACACCGGCCCCGGGGCGCCGCGATCGGCGAAGCCCATGCGGGTGACGGGGTTTTCCGGCCCGGCAGGCGGACCTTCCCGCGACTACGGTGCGTCAGCGCGGGCGTGACGGAGCGTCCAGGCCGAGAACTCGGTCCTTCAGCGCCGGAAACTGTTCACGGGTGGCCGCCACGCGAGCGGGATCGAACTCCACGCGCAGCACCTCTTCGTCGGCTCCCGCCTCGGCGAGCACCTCGCCCCAGGGGTCCACCGCGATCGAGTGCCCGGCCTGCTCGACGCCCGCGTGGGTGCCCGCCGTACCGACCGCGAGCACGAAGCACTGGTTCTCGACCGCGCGCGCCTGCGCGAGCAGCGTCCAGTGGGCGCGGCGGCGCTCCGGCCAGCCGGCGGAGACGATCAGGGTCTCGGCCCCCTGGTCCACGAGCGTCCGGTACAGCTCGGGGAAGCGGAGGTCGTAGCAGGTCGTCACGCCGAGCGTGGTCCCCGGATGTGCGACGGTCACGGGCTCGCCGCCCGCGCCCATCATCACCGCCTCGCCCTTGTCGAAGCCGAAACGGTGGATCTTGCGGTACGTGGCGGCGAGTTCGCCGTCGGGGGAGAACACCAGAGCCGTGTTGTAGAGGGTGCCGTCGGTCGCGCGCTCCACGATCGAGCCCGCGTGCAGCCAGACTCCGGCGTCGCGCGCGGCCTTGGCCATCGCCTCGCGCGTCGGGCCGTCGAGCGATTCGGCTTCCTGCGCGAAGAGTTCGTACGCGAAGGCCCCGGTCGGCCACAGCTCGGGCAGCACGACCAGATCGGCGCCCGCTTCTTCCCGTACCAGCGAACCCACGTACTCCCGACGGGAATTGGCCGATTCGTCCGGGTTTACCGCGATCTGGATGAGCGAGGCGCGCACACTACCACCGTCCTGGCATTCGAACCGGCGGGCCCGGGTCAATCAGGACCTACGATCGTCACTCGAAAGCACTGCAAGGGGCCCTCGTGGCAGCGTAACTTAAGGGCGCGAGAGCCTCTTCTGCATGCCGCCGCCGAGCCCGCGCACCCGAACCGCCCGAGGGGTCCCGTCCTGTGAGTCTCCATCCCAGCCTTCAGTCCTACGCCGACGCCTGGACCCACTCCGTGGAAGCGATATCCGAGCTGGTGCAGCCGCTCGCGGAGGGTGAGTGGAGCTGGGCGACGCCCTGCCCCGGCTGGTCGGTGCGCGATGTCGTCTCCCATGTCATAGGCATCGACTGCGAGATGCTCGGTGATCCGCGGCCCATCCACACGCTGCCGCGCGACCTGTACCACGTACAGACGGAGTCGCAGCGGTACATGGAGATGCAGGTCGACGTGCGCCGGCACCACACCGCGCCCGAGATGACCTCCGAGCTGGAGTACACGATCATCCGGCGCTCACGGCAGTTGCGGAACGAGACGCGGGACCCCGGCACGAAGGTGCGCGGTCCGCGCGGCACCGAGGAGACGCTCGAAGAGGCCATGCGCCGGCGCGCGTTCGATATCTGGGTGCACGAGCAGGACCTGCGGACCTCGCTGAAGAAGCCCGGCAACCTGGACTCCCCCGGCGCCCTCGTCGCCCGCGACGTGATGCTCTTCTGGCTGCCCCAGGTGGTCGCCAAGCGGGCCGGTGCGCCCGCCAATTCGGCCGTCGTCTTCGATGTGCACGGCCCGGTGGACTTCCTTCGTACGGTACGGATCGACGCCGACGGCAAGGGCACCATCGACGGCGCCCCCTCGCTCGGCCCCGCCGTGACGCTCGCGCTCGACTGGGAGATCTTCTACAAGCTGGCCTGCGGACGCGTGAAGCCGGCCGCGGTCGCCGACCGGATCAAGGTCGAGGGCGACCAGGGCCTCGCGCAGGCCATCATCGACAACTTCGCGATCACCCCGTAAGAACTCTTCGGGGCGATACGGGAGTTACGCCGGTACGTGCACGACCTCCACGCGGCTGGCCACGAGCCGTTCGCGCTCGCGGCGGGCCCCGTGCCGGCGCAGGCGCAGGATCTGGGTGACGCCCCGCGCCTCGGGGACGAAGATCGAGCAGAACGCGATGCGGTAGTTGTCGCCGGTCGCATCGAGCAGCACACCGACCGCGAGCAGGGTCGTCATGGAGGCCACGAAGCCGCCCATGTTGACGATGCCGCTCGCGGTGCCCTGGCGCTGGGGCGGGTTGGCCGGCCGGGCGAAGTCGAAGCCGATCATCGAGGCCGGACCGCAGGTGCCGAGCCCGAGGCAGAGCAGGATGAGCAGCCACACCGGCGCGCGGTCGCCGGACAGGCCGAGCGTCGCCGCCCACAGGAGCGCGGTCAGGGCGATCGTGCCGAGCGCGAGCGGGGTGCGGGCCTTGTGATGGCGGGCGATGATCTGGCCGTAGACGAGGCCGATGGTCATGCTCGACAGGACGGTGAGCGTGAGGAGTTCACCGGCGGTGTCCCGGCTCAGGCCCTGCGCCTCGACCAGGAACGGCATCCCCCACAGCAGCGTGAACACCATCATCGGGAACTGTGTCGTGAAGTGCACCCACAGACCGAGCCGCGTACCGGGTTCGCGCCAGGCCGCGGCGATCTGCCCTCGTACGGAAGCAAGGCCCTGGGGCCCGGACGGCTTCACCGGCTCGGGGGCGTGGCCCTCGGGGTGGTCCTTGAGGAAGAGCAGCATCAGGACGAGGACGACGACACCGGCGAGCGAGCTGCCGAGGAACGCGGCGGTCCAGCCGACACCGTGCAGGAGCCGGGCGAGCAGCAGGGTGGAGACGAGGTTGCCGCCCATGCCGATCAGGCCGGCGAGCTGGGCGACCAGCGGGCCGCGGCGGGCGGGGAACCAGCGGGTGCCCAGGCGCAGGACGCTGATGAAGGTCATCGCGTCACCGCAGCCGAGCAGGGCGCGGGCGGCGAGCGCCATCCCGTACGAGGGTGCGAGGGCGAAGGACAGCTGGCCGAGCGTGAAGAGCACCGCGCCGATGGTCAGCACCTTCTTGGTGCCGAGGCGGTCGACGAGCAGGCCGACGGGTATCTGCATCCCCGCGTAGACCAGGAGCTGCAGGATCGAGAAGGTCGACAGGGCGGAGGCCCCGACGTCGAAGCGCTCGGCGGCATCGAGGCCCGCCACACCCAGCGAGGTGCGGAAGATGACCGCGACGAAGTAGACGGCGACACCGATCGACCAGACCATCACGGCGCGCCGGCCACCGGGCGGATCGCCCGGCAGACGTACGGCGGCAGCGCTCATCGTGCTTCCCCGCGCGCCAGCGTCTGGAACCAGCCGATGTGCCGGTGGATCACCGCGACCGCCCGGTCCGCGTCACCCGCGCGCAAGGCTTCGAGGATCTCGCCGTGCTCGCCCAGGGTCTTGGTGGTGCGGTCGGGGTGGGAGTGCATCACGGCGATGCCCATCCTCAACTGCCGGTCGCGGAGCTGGTCGTAGAGCCTGGAGAGGATCTCGTTGCCGCCGCTGCGCACGATCTCGGCGTGGAAGCAGCGGTCGGACTGCGCGGCGCCCGTGTAGTCACCGGCCGCGGCCTGCTCCCGCTGCCGCCCGAGCAGTTCCTCCAGGCGCGCGATGAGCCGCGGCGAGGCGGGCACGGCCTTGCGCACCGCGTGCTCCTCGACGAGCAGCCGTGTCTCGACCACGTCGGCGATCTCCTGCGCCGATACGGGCAGCACCAGCGCACCCTTCTTCGGGTACAGCTTGATGAGCCCCTCGACCTCCAGCTTGAGCAACGCCTCCCGTACGGGGGTGCGCGAGACCCCGACATCGGCGGCGAGCTCCCCTTCGGTGAGCAGCGTGCCGCCCTCGTAACGCCGGTCCAGAACCGCCTGCTTGACGTGCTGGTAGACGCGTTCGGCGGCGGGGGGCTGCTTCAGGGCGGGGGCGGGTGCTGCGGGCATGCGCACAGCTTAGATACAACACGTACGCAAGGGGAGGTGCGTCCGGGATGCGGACGGATCCGAGGGGCCGATGGACGGGTTCGGGGGCGGGCAGAGGGCGAGCCGAATCGTGACACTCGATTTCCACCTCCCGTACATCCATCCGCACCACTCGTCCGTCTGGTCTACGGGCATCACATCAAGGGTGCCCGTCGGTGAACACACCTTTCGGAGCTGTTGAGTTGATATCTGCCATTAAGGGCACCCACCGGCGCAGCCGCAACCGCGCGCGCATCCGCAACGGCGCCATCGCCACCGTGGTCGCCGGCGGCATCGCCTTCGCCGTCCAGCCGCTGATCTCTCCCGCGCAGGCGGCGGCGACCCTGCCGACCCTCAGTGCCAAGGGGGCCTTCCTCCTCGACAACGCCACCGGGGCCAAGAAGTACGGCAAGAACGCCGACATCAAGCGTCAGATGGCCAGCACCACCAAGGTCATGACGGCGGCCGTGGTGCTCGACACCCCGGGCCTGAACCTGGACCGCAAGGTCACCATCAAGCAGTCCTACCGGGACTACGTCGTCCGCAACGGCGCCAGCACCGCGGACCTGCGCACCGGTGACAAGATCACCGTGCGCTCGCTGCTCTACGGTCTGATGCTGCCGTCCGGCTGCGACGCCGCGTACGCGCTCGCCGACGCCTTCGGCAGCGGCACCACCGAGTCGGCGCGTACCAAGTCGTTCATCAGCAAGATGAACAGCAAGGCGACCGCGCTCGGGATGACGAACACGAAGTTCGACTCGTTCGACGGCATCTCGACCACGGGCAACAACTACACGACGCCCCGCGACCTCGCGAAGCTCGCGCAGCACGGGATGAAGTCGGCGACGTTCCGCGGGGTCGTCAAGACCACCAAGAAGTACGAGTACGCGACGTCGTCCACGGGCGGCACGCGCAAGTACACCTGGTACAACACCAACAAGCTGCTCGGCTCGTACGGCGGCGCCCTCGGTATCAAGACCGGTACGGGCACCGCGGCCGGTCCCTGCCTGGTGTTCACGGCGACCAAGAACGGCAAGACCTACACCGGCGTCATCCTGAACGGCACCGACCGCTTCAACGACGCCGCGAAGCTGCTCGACTACGGCTTCGGCACGAGCACCGCGTCGACGATGCAACTGCGCAAGCTGCCGCCGGGCGCCCAGCGCGACTAGTCGGGGTTCGGGCCTCCGCGCTCAGCGCGAGAGAGGCTCCGTGGACTCGGCAGCGGGCCGGTTCGTCGTCTCCGATGAGGCGACGACCCGGCCCGTCCGCGTTCCCGCCAGCGCCGCCATCACCACCGCGACGAGAGCGAGCGCGACGCCGGCGAAGGTCGCGGGGGTGATCTCCGTGTCGCCGTGCGGCAGCAGACCGTCGAGGGCGAGGGAGCCGATCAACTGGCCGGTGATGGTGCACAGTCCGAGCACCAGGACGCCCAGCTTCTGGACGGCGGCGACGGCGACGGTGATGAACACGATGCCGACGAGCCCGCCGACGTACAGATACGGCCGGGTGGGCAGCCCGGCCGGCAGGCCGGCGAACGCGGCGTGCACGAGGAAGGCGGCCAGGAGGGCGGCCGCTCCGGTGGCGAAGTTGAAGAAGGTGCCGGTGTAGGCGGAGCCGGCGGTGTTCTTCACATGGCCGTTGACGGCCTGCTGCCAGCTGACGCAGACACCGGCGACGAGGGGGAGTGCCAGCATCGCGTACGGGAATCCGCCGCCGAGCTTGTCGGCCATGGAGATCCCGACGGCGACGAGCACGAGGACCGCGCCGATGACCCGGCGCCTGGTGGGCCGCTGC
The DNA here is from genome assembly GCF_016464295.1 of Streptomyces sp. N35. Lineage (NCBI taxonomy): Bacteria > Bacillati > Actinomycetota > Actinomycetes > Kitasatosporales > Streptomycetaceae > Streptomyces > Streptomyces sp. N35. Next base: position 17,514 of record NZ_JAEIMH010000049.1, read on the forward strand.
GGTCCGGCGGGCCCGAGGCCGATCCGGTCGAAGACCAGGCCGCCGCCGACCTGCCCGGCCACGATGGCCACGGTGAAGAGCGCGACGCCGAGCGCGGTGACGGTCAGGCCCTGGGCCAGGACGAAGGTCGCGCCGCCGAAGCCGCCGACGACCTGCCACCACTTGAGCCGCTCCTGTCGTACGGCGGCGAGCACCCGCCCCACACCCCGCCGGGGCTCGGCGAAGAGGAGCAGCCCGAGCGCAAGGACCACGAACCCGGAACCGAACGAGATCACCGCCGCGGCGAACCCGTCCTTGCCGAGCCCCGCCGCGAGCTCCCCGTTGATCCGGGACTGCAGGGCTATGAGGGTCCCGGAGAACGTGGCGAGCAGCACCCAGGGTGCTGTGGTGAGGCGCATCGACGGATCCTTGTACGTACGGGGGTGCGGGAGGCGGAGCCCCCGCTGGGACGCAGGGGGCCGAGCCCCGGCGAAACTACCCCCGGCTTTCCCGATGGCCCAATTCCATGGGGTCCGGGGGGTCCGCCCCCCGGCCCCCCGGGGCGCCCCCCCCCGGGGGCCGCCCCCTTCGCCGGTTCAGGGCCGCCC
>NZ_JAEIMH010000049.1:18110-19533 GCF_016464295.1 Streptomyces sp. N35
GGGGCGGGCCCCCCGCCGACCCCCCCCCCCCCTCCCGGGGGGCCCCTTCCCGGGGGGGCCGGGGGCCCCCCCCCCCCCCCCCCCGAGGCATCACGCCCAGGTGATCAGCCGCTTCGGCTGTTCCAGGACCGCCGCGATGTCCGCGAGGACCTTGGAGCCGAGCTCGCCGTCGACCAGGCGGTGGTCGAAGGACAGGGCCAGCGTCATCACCTGACGCGGCTTGACCTTGCCCTTGTGGACCCACGGCTGGAGCTTGATCGCTCCGACGGCGAGGATCGCCGACTCACCGGGGTTGAGGATCGGCGTACCGGTGTCGACCCCGAAGACGCCCACGTTGGTGATGGTGACCGTGCCGCCCTGCATCGCCGCCGGCGTCGTCTTGCCCTCGCGGGCCGTGGACACCAGCTCGCCGAGCGCGGACGCCAGCTCAGGCAGCGTCTTGTCGTGCGCGTCCTTGATGTTCGGCACGATCAGACCGCGCGGGGTCGCCGCCGCGATTCCCAGGTTCACGTAGTGCTTGAGCACGATCTCCTGAGCGGCCTCGTCCCAGGCGGCGTTGACGTCCGGGTTCCGCTTGATCGCGACGAGCAGCGCCTTCGCGATCAGCAGCAGCGGGTTGACCCGGAGCCCCTGCATGTCCTTGTCGGACTTCAGCTCCTCGACCAGCTTCATCGTGCGCGTGACGTCGACGGTCACGAACTCCGTGACATGCGGCGCCGTGAAGGCCGAGCCGACCATCGCCGCAGCGGTGGCCTTGCGGACACCCTTGACGGGGATACGGGTCTCACGCGCACCGGCCGCGACCGGCGCGGTCTGAACGGGAGCCTGGGCGGCGGGAGTTGTTTCACGTGAAACAGGGGCGGCCTCGGGAGCCGGAGCCACCGCCGCGTGCACATCCTCACGCGTGATGATCCCGTCGGGCCCGGACGGCGTGACCGTCGCGAGGTCCACCCCGAGGTCCTTGGCCAGCTTGCGCACCGGCGGCTTGGCCAGCGGCCGAGCCGCCGGGGCCGCGGCCGCAGCGTGACCGTTCAGCTCCGCCTGGCCCGCCGCAGCGGCGGGCGGGGCGGAGTACCGACCCCCGGGGGCGCCGGGAGCCTGGGCGGGGACCCCCGCCCGCCCGGGCCCGGGGGGCTGGGCCCGGCGCCGGCCCCGGCGGGGCCGCGGCCGCAGCGTGACCGTCCAGCTCCGCCTGGACCGCCGCAGCGGCGGGCGAGGCGTAGTACGTACCCGCGGGAGCGCCGGAATCCTGGGCGGGAACCCCGGGGGCCTCCTTGCGCGCCCGCCGCTTCGTCGAGCTCTGCGACACCCCGTATCCGACGAGCACGGGCTGGCGGCCCTCGGGCTCGGCGGCCTCGGCGGCGCCTCCTGGGGCGCCCCGCGCGCGCCCCGGGGGGGGGGGGGGCGCCCCCGGCGGGGGGGC
>NZ_JAEIMH010000049.1:19543-23234 GCF_016464295.1 Streptomyces sp. N35
CCGGGCGGCCCCGGGCCCGGCCGCCCTCGGCGGCCTCGGCGGCCTCGGCGGCCTCCGAGGCGGGAGCTGCGGAAGCCTCCGGAGCAGCGGCCGCAGCCGGCGTCTGCGCAGGCCCGGACCCCGGTGCGACATCGACCGAGATGATCACCTGGCCGACATCGACCGTCGTCCCCTCGGGGAAGCGCAGCTCATGCACCACACCGTCGTACGGAATGGGCAGCTCGACCGCGGCCTTGGCGGTCTCGACCTCGCAGACGACCTGCCCGTCGGCGACGGTGTCGCCCGGCTGGACGTACCACTTGAGGATTTCGGCCTCGGTGAGTCCCTCGCCGACGTCCGGCATCTTGAACTCACGGAAGCGAGCGTCAGTAGTCATGGTGGTCACGACCCTCTCCTCAGTACGCCAGCGAGCGGTCGACGGCGTCGAGCACCCGGTCGAGGCCCGGCAGGTACTCCTCCTCGAGCCGCGCCGGCGGATACGGCGCGTGGAAACCGCCGACCCGGAGCACGGGAGCCTCGAGGTGGTAGAAGCACCGCTCGGTGATCCGCGCGGCGATCTCCGCACCCGAACCGTAGAAGACGGGAGCCTCGTGGACCACCACAAGGCGGCCGGTCTTCTCGACGGAGGCCTGGATCGCGTCGAAGTCGATCGGGGACATGGACCGCAGGTCGAGGACCTCGATCGACTTGCCCTCCTCCTCGGCCGCGGCGGCGGCCTCGAGACAGACCTTCACCATCGGGCCGTACGCCACCAGGGTCAGGTCCGTGCCCTGGCGCAGGGTGCGGGCGGAGTGCAGCGGAGCCGGAATGGCATCGCCCGCGGCGGAGCCGCCAATAGGTGCAGTGACCTCGCTCTTGTCCCAGTAGCGCCGCTTGGGCTCGAAGTAGATCACCGGGTCGTCGCTCTGGATCGCCTGCTGGAGCATCCAGTACGCATCGTGCGAATTCGAGGGCGAGACGACCTTCAAACCCGCGACGTGCGCGAACAGCGCCTCGGGCGACTCGGAGTGGTGCTCGACCGCGCCGATGCCGCCGCCGTACGGGATACGGATGACGACCGGCAGCTTGACCTTGCCGAGCGAGCGGGCGTGCATCTTGGCGAGCTGCGTGACGATCTGGTCGTACGCGGGGAAGACGAAGCCGTCGAACTGGATCTCCACGACCGGGCGGTAGCCACGGAGCGCGAGACCGATCGCGGTGCCGACGATGCCGGACTCGGCGAGCGGGGTGTCGATGACACGGTCCTCGCCGAAGTCCTTCTGCAGGCCGTCGGTGACACGGAAGACACCGCCGAGCTTGCCGATGTCCTCACCCATGAGCAGGACCTTGGGGTCGGTCTCCAGGGCCTTGCGCAGCGATTCGTTGATCGCCTTCGCGAGGGGCAACTTCTGTACGGCCATGGTTACTTGCCCTCCCCATCCGCGAAGGACGCCTGGTAAGCGGCGAACTGTGCGCGCTCCTCGTCGACGAGGGCGCTCCCGTCCGCGTAGACATTCTCGAAGATCGCCATCATGTCCGGGTCCTCCATGGACCGGACGGCCTCGCGCACCTTCTTACCGAAGGCCTCGGACTCGGCCTCGAGCTCGCTGAAGAAGGCCTCGTCGGCCAGGCCCTCCGCGAGCAGGTAGGTGCGCAGGCGCAGGATCGGGTCCTTGGCCTCCCAGGCCTCGCGCTCCTCGTCCCTGCGGTACTTCGTCGGGTCGTCGGAGGTGGTGTGCGCACCCATGCGGTACGTGAAGGCCTCGATCAGCATCGGGCCCTCGCCGCGGCGGGCGCGCTCCAGCGCGGCGCGCGTGACGGCCAGGACGGCGAGTACGTCGTTGCCGTCGACGCGGACGCCCGGGAAGCCGAAGCCCTGGGCGCGCTGGAAGAGCGGCACCCGGAACTGCTTCTCGTTGCCCTCGGAGATCGCCCACTGGTTGTTCTGGCAGAAGAACACGACCGGCGCGTTGTAGACGGCGGCGAAGTTGAAGCCCTCCATCACATCGCCCTGGCTGGAGGCGCCGTCACCGAAGTACGCGACGACGGCCGAGTCGGCGCCGTCCTTGGTGATGCCCATCGCATAGCCCGTGGCGTGCAGCGCCTGGGAGCCGATGACGATTGTGTACAGGTGGAAGTTGTTGCTGTTGGGGTCCCAGCCGCCGTTGTTCACGCCGCGGAACATGCCCAGCAGATTCTTCGGCTCGACGCCCCGGCACCAGGCGACACCGTGTTCGCGGTACGTGGGGAAGACGTAGTCGTCGTCCTTCGTGGCGCGTCCGGAGCCGATCTGGGCGGCTTCCTGGCCGAGCAGCGAGGGCCAAAGACCCAGCTCGCCCTGGCGCTGCAGCGCGATGGCCTCGGCGTCGAACTGCCTGGTCAGGACCATGTCCTTGTACAGGCCGCGCAGCTCGTCGGCGCTCAGGTCGATGGCGTAGTCGGGGTGCTCGACGCGCTTTCCCTCGGGGGTCAGCAGCTGAACGAGCTCGGGCTCGGCGGCCTGGGCCTGCGCGGTCTTCGCGGCCTTGGTGGCGGTCTTGCCCCCGGCGCGCTTGCCACCGCTGGTGCGGCGCGGTGTGCGCGCGGCGGTGCTTTCCACGGTCACGTGTACTCCTCCGTCGGTCCGGCCCCCGGGATCGGCCGGGAACCAGTGCGGCTCACCTGTATCCGTACCCGCGCACGGGGTGGGTGCGATCGGGATGCGGGAACAGGCGTGACAGGTGCCCCGGCGAGCGCCCTGTACAAAGCACGTTACCCACGGGATCGCATATCTGCGAAACCCCATCTGACCTGCGATTTTGCTTGGATTTCCAAGTAAATCCCGGAGATGGGGAACAGCCGCTGGTCAGCGCGTTGCAAGGGGCCGGAACACGGGCACGTTATCCCGGTCACCCTCCGCATTGGAAGGCTTGTCTTTTTCCCGGATCGCCCACTCACGGGATACGCCCGAAGCGGCGGAAGGGACCGTGTGTGACACTTGCGGTGTGCGCGAAGAAGGAAAAATCACCGTATTTCTTCTCGACGACCATGAAGTGGTCCGTCGCGGAGTTCATGAGCTGTTGTCCGTCGAGGCGGATATCGAGGTGGTCGGCGAGGCCGGTACGGCCGCGGACGCCCTGGTAAGAATCCCCGCGACGCGACCCGATGTGGCCGTGCTCGATGTGCGGCTGCCCGATGGCAGCGGCGTCGAGGTGTGCCGCGAGATCCGCTCGCAGAACGAGGACATCAAATGCCTGATGCTCACCTCGTTCGCCGACGACGAGGCCCTGTTCGACGCGATCATGGCCGGCGCCTCCGGCTATGTGCTCAAGGCCATCCGCGGCAATGAGCTCCTTACGGCGGTACGTGACGTGGCGGCCGGAAAGTCGCTGCTCGACCCGGTCGCCACGGCCCGTGTCCTGGAGCGGCTGCGCGACGGGAACAATCCCAAGGGCGACGACCGGATGTCGAACCTCACCGATCAGGAGCGCAAGATTCTCGACCTGATCGGCGAGGGTCTGACGAATCGTGCCATCGGCGAGCGGCTGCATCTGGCCGAGAAGACGATCAAGAACTACGTCTCCAGCCTGCTCTCGAAGCTGGGCATGGAACGTCGCTCCCAGGCCGCCGCCTATGTCGCGCGGATGCAGGCCGAAAAGCGCTGAAGCGCGCCCCGGCGCACTGAAGCCAGCGGGGGGGCCCCCGGCCCCCCGCCGCCTTTCCCCGGTCTTGG
>NZ_JAEIMH010000049.1:23244-43879 GCF_016464295.1 Streptomyces sp. N35
CGGAAACGCGCTGAGCCGCCCCCGGCCCCCCTGAGCCCGTCGGGGGGCCCCGCCCCCCCCGACGCCTTTCGCTTGTTCTGCGCCGCTTTACCGCGGCTTTATTCGGGACTTACGTCCCCGGCCACGAGGGGCGGGTGCCCCTTTCCCGACACCGCGTCGTCGCGGACAGTGGAGACATGTCCACCGATGAGAACCGCGCCCTCGATCTGCTGTCCCACGTCCCGCACGGGCGCGTGGCCACCAGCATGCGAGCGCTGCCCTTCCTCGCCCTCGCCCGGCACATCGTCGTGGACGGCACCCTGCTGCTGCGTATGCACAAGGGCTTCGGCTACCACCAGGCCTGCATCGGCAGCGTCGTCGCCTATGGCGCCGACAATCTCAACTCCGGCGCGGACGGCCTGTGGTCCGTCCAGCTCGTGGGCCTGTGCGAGGCCATCGAGCCGACCGTCGAGCAGCTCCAGCTCTTCGGTCCCGCCCCGCACTTCGTGGACGGTGCGCTGTTCGAGCCGGTGTACATGCGCATCCAGCCGCAGGTGGTGACGGTGCACAGCATGAACGGGGCCTACACGCGGCAGCTGCAGCAGGTGCTCTAGGCACGGACGACGCGGACGTCGAGAAGGGGCCGACCACAGCGCGTGGTCGGCCCCTTCTCGTATGCCTGCTGCTTCTCGTACGCCTGCCGCTTCTCGTACGCCCGTAGGCCGTACGCCCTGAATCCGGGCTCAGCCCTCGGCGGGCGGGTCCGTGTCCGCGTCCGTGGTCGGCGGGTCCTCCGGCGTCGTCGGCGGGTCCTCCGGCGTGGTCGGCGGGTCCTCGGGCTCCGTCGTCGGGTCGTCCGTGGGCGGCTCGGTGGTCGGCGGCGTCGTCGTGGGCGGCTCGGTGGTCGGCGGCTCGGAGGTCGCTCCGTCCGTCGTCTGGTTGCCGCCCGTGCCGCCCGGCTCCGTCTCCTCTTCCGTCGTCTTGTCGTCCGTCGGCTCCTTGGACTCCTCGGACTGGGTCACGGACGTCGGATTCACCGGCTTCTGCGGGTCCTTGTCCTTGCCCTGCGACAGCGCGTACGCGACACCCGCGATGACGGCGATCACCGCGAGCGCCACGAAGATCCAGAGCTTGCCGCGGCCGCCGCCCCGGTTCCCGTCCCCGTCGTAACCGCCGTCGTCGTATCCGTCGCTGCCGGATCCGCGCGGGATCATCGGCTGCACCGGGATCTGCGACGTACCGCTGTCGGGGTGCCCGAGCCCGGGCGAACCCATGGCCGGGGTGCCGGCGCTCTCGTGCATCAGGACCGGGCCCGTGTTCCACGTGCCCGTGTGGCCGCCCTGCTCCTGCAGCATCTGCAGGGCGTACTGGACCAGGCCGCGCATCTCCTCGGCGCTCTGGAAGCGGTCGTCCGGCTCCTTGGCCAGCGCGCGCATCGCGAGGCCGTCGAGCTCCGGCGGCACCCCGTCCGACATCTCGGACGGCGGGATCGGCATGTCCTGGACGTGCTGGTAGACCACCGAGAGCGGGGTCTCACCGGTGAACGGGGGCCGCAGCGACAGGAGTTCGTAGAGCAGACAGCCCGTCGCGTACAGGTCGGAGCGGTGGTCGACGGCCTTGCCGAGCGCCTGCTCCGGGGAGAGGTACTGGGGCGTGCCCATGACCATGCCGGTCTGCGTCATGGTGTTCGACGCACCGTGCAGGGCGCGGGCGATACCGAAGTCCATCACCTTCACCGCACCGGTGTTGGTGATGATCACGTTGGCGGGCTTGATGTCGCGGTGCACGATGCCGTGCTGATGCGAGTACGCGAGCGCTTCGAGCACACCGGAGACGATGATCAACGCCTGGTCGGGGCCCGGGGCTTCGGCGTTCAGGAGCAGATCGCGGATCGTGCGGCCCTCGACGAGCTCCATCACGATGTACGGGATGGTGTTGCCGCCGAAGAACTCCTCGCCGGAGTCGTAGACCGCCACCACCGCATGGTGGTTGAGTCCGGCCACCGACTGCGCCTCACGCGTGAAGCGGGCCTTGGAGACCGGGTCCTCGGCGAGATCGGAACGGAGCAGCTTCACCGCGACGGTACGGCCGAGCCGTACGTCCTCGGCGCCGAAGACTTCGGCCATGCCACCCCGGCCGAGTCTGTGGGTCAGACGGTAACGACCGTCTCCGACCAGTCCTCCGTTGCCCCAGAACTCAGGCGTATCCGACATTCCGCCGCCGCCAGTCGCCTCGGGGTCGGACGGGCCCTGAGCGCGCTGCTGGTCCATCAGTCCTCGCCGTCGTTTCCTGTCGTCCTGCTCGCCTTGGCCGTATTCCGCCGCAGTCAGCCACATCGGGCTGCGCTCCGCCGCTTTGATCCGCCACGGTGAACAAATTGCGACGGGGTCGTGCCTACGGTCTCCGTCGAGCCACGCTACAGCCTTTGCGCAGCACGTCGGTTGAGATGGACCGGCCATCAAACCCTCAGCGGGGCTTCCTGGGCAAATCCTGTGCGGGCTCCGTAACGCTTACAAGACGGTTCTTGCGCGTACGGTCACGGAACGGGCACCCGGCTTGACGTGTCAGTGGCCTACGGCAGACTTGGCCCGAAAAGCAAGGGATCTTCGCGCACTTGGGCGCCGATGGGGGACGCAGCGACATGAGCCAGGACGGCGCACACGGCGGCCGGTACACGGGGCGCTCCCTCGCGGGCGGCCGCTACCAGCTGCGGGACCTCCTCGGCGAAGGCGGTATGGCCTCCGTACACCTGGCGTACGACGCGACGCTCGACCGTCAGGTGGCGGTCAAGACGCTGCACACCGAGCTCGGCCGTGAGCAGTCCTTCCGCGAGCGCTTCCGGCGCGAGGCGCAGGCGGTGGCCAAGCTCACCCACACCAACATCGTCTCCGTCTTCGACACGGGCGAGGATGCGCTCGACGGCTCGACGATGCCGTACATCGTCATGGAGTACATCGAGGGCCGGCCGCTCGGCTCGGTGCTCGACCAGGACGTCGCGCAGTTCGGCGCGATGCCCACGGACAAGGCGCTGAAGATCACCGCCGATGTGCTCGCCGCGCTCGAGATCAGCCATGAGATGGGTCTGGTCCACCGCGACATCAAGCCGGGCAACGTGATGATGACCAAGCGCAATGTGGTCAAGGTCATGGACTTCGGCATCGCGCGGGCCATGCAGTCCGGCGTCACCTCCATGACCCAGACCGGCATGGTCGTCGGTACGCCCCAGTACCTCTCGCCCGAGCAGGCGCTCGGCCGCGGCGTCGACGCCCGCTCCGACCTGTACTCGGTCGGCATCATGCTGTTCCAGCTGGTCACGGGCCGGCTGCCCTTCGAGGCGGACTCGCCGCTGGCCATAGCGTATGCACACGTACAGGAGGAGCCGGTCGCTCCTTCCTCGATCAACCGCTCGCTGCCGCCGGCGGTGGACGCGCTGGTGGCCCGCGCGCTGAAGAAGAACCCGAACGAGCGTTTCCCGACCGCCGAAGCGATGCGCGACGAATGTCTGCGCGTGGCCCAGTCCTTCCAGGCCTCGGCCCCTTCGATCGTCCCCGGTTCGCCGTCCGCCGCCGGATCGGGCGTCGGCTCGGCCGTCTTCCCGCCGGTCGGCACCCCGGCGCCCGGCGTGGGCGGCGTCCAGCAGCCCTACACCCCGAACCCGTACGGCCCGGCGACGCCCGCACCCACCCCGGGCTACGGCTACCCGCAGCAGGCCGGCTACCAGACCCCGGCCCCGGCGGCGTACAGCCCGCAGCAGGGTTCGTCGACCCCGCCGCCGTACAACCTCTCGCCGCAGACCTCACCCATGTCGGCGGGCGCGAACGGCGGTGGCGGCCGCCGGAACAACAAGTCGGTGATCATCGGCGCGATCGTCGTGGCCCTGCTCGCGATCGGCGGCCTGATCACGGCCCTGACGCTCAACGGCGGCGACAAGGAGCCGGAGGCCAAGCCTTCGGAGTCGGTGGGGACGGGCCACAAGGGTCCGGACACCACCAAGAAGATCGACAAGGAAGAGTGCACCGAGCCCCGGGAGGGGCAGGACCCGCAGAAGATCGTGGTGCCGAACTTCCGGTACAAGAACCTCGACTCGGTGCAAGCCTGCCTGCAGGCATCCGGCTGGACCTACAACAAGAAGGACTTCCAAGAGAACACGTACGGCAAGGACACGGTGATGGAGCAGTATCCGGAACCGGGTGACGAGGTCCGCGAGGACGAACTGGACCTCACGCTGGAAGTGTCGACGGGCAACCCGCCGCAGTAATAACGCAGTTCAGTGGCTGGTCGCACATCCTGAGCACCCTCTTGACGTGAACATGAACGCCTCTTAGATTACGCCGGTCCAAATGGCGATCACGGGAGGAAACAATGATGGGCAGACGGGCCACTATCGCGCTGGCCGCTATTGCAGGTGCTTTCATCGTCCCAGCAGTCGCGACCCCGGCCGCTGCTGCCTACGGGGGCTGCGGCACGACCGGTGCTTCGGGCAGCATCCGCTTCACGTGGTCCGGGAAGTACCGAATGAACGACCTTGAAATCAGCGTCAAAGACACCCTGTCGGATGGGCATCACGCAGCGATTCGCCTGGTGACCATCCGAAACGACGGCTCCACCAAGTACTGGCCCTGGCGCCGCAACTACGAGGGAGCCGGCGTCACCTCGCACTGGTTCACCTACGCCTACGACACGAACGGCATCAGGACGGCGCTGGTCGAAGTAGCCAGGTTTGAAGGTAGCGATTTGCTCAACCTGTGCGGTGGCGGCTACGTCGACAACCCGAACTGATGCCCCAACCCAACTGAGACCGTTGCGTCCATAGTTGTGCGGGCTCGACCCAGGTGCGTGGCCGAGCCCGCTAACGGTACGTCGCCAACTACAGGTACGGCCCCCCGGAACGGCCCGCAGGGCCCTCCTCGTCGTCGTGGCCGCCGACGCCCGGGGGCAGCGCGCGGCGCATCTGTTCCAGTTGGGCGCGGGCGGCCATCTGCTGGGCGAACAGGGTGGTCTGGATGCCGTGGAAGAGGCCCTCCAGCCAGCCCACCAACTGGGCCTGCGCGATCCGCAGTTCGGCGTCCGTCGGCGTCGCCTCGTCGGTGAACGGGAGCGACAGACGCTCCAGTTCCTCGACCAGCTCGGGCGCGAGACCGTCCTCGAGCTCCTTCACGGAGCTGGTGTGGATCTCCTTCAGGCGCGCGCGGCTCGCCTCGTCCAGAGGTGCCGCCCGCACTTCTTCGAGAAGTTGCTTGATCATGCTGCCGATCCGCATGACCTTGGCAGGCTGCTCGACCATTTCCGTCACCGGGACCTCCCGGGACTCGTCGTCGCCGCCTCCGCCGAGAGCCATTCCGTCCTGGCCCACGACCAGGATCTGGGGGTTCTCCGGTGACCTGTCGTTCCTCGGCATCTCCATGCCGCCATTCTCTCGCACACCCGACTCACATCACGGTGGTGCCCCCGTTCTACCGAGATCCACCCTGTACGCGGGGTGCGTGCGTGTCGAGATGCCCGGTCGGCCCGTGCCGTTCGCCGTTCAGCCCCGACGCAGCCGCAGGGCAAGGAACCCGAGCCCCAGACCGATGAGCACAAGCCCCGTGCCCACCGGCAGCACATGCAGCGCCGGATCCGTGCGAGGCCCGGACGCCGCCTGCGCGGGCGCATCCGGATCCGGTTCCGCCACCACATCGCGAGCCGCGGCGTCGCGGGGCGCATGCCCTGCGGAGTGGTGCTGAGGAGCCGCGCTGGTACGAGGGGACGCCGGCGTGGGCGTCGGCTCACCGGCGGGAGCGGGGGCTCGGGGCGTCGCCGCTCCGGAGTTCGCCGCCTCGGATGCGGAGGGCGAAGAGGGCGGAGAGGGCGAGGAGCTCTCACCGGCCGCGGGGGAGTCCGGCGGGGTGCCGACCGCGGCCGACGCATCCGCCGGTCCCTCCGAGGCGCTCGGCGTGGGGCCGCCGGGCGTCGGTGAAGCCGAGGCGGACGGGTCCGGCAGGGCCGGAGCGCTGGGCGTGGGCTCCGGTGCGAGGCGCCCGGGCCGCTCACGCCCCTCGCCGGCGCGGCTGCCCGCACGGGAGGGATCCGGCTCGGGCGTGGCGGACTGTTCCTGAGGCGCCGGCTGCTGCGCGTACACCGGAGAAACCGGCACCCACGTCAGCAGCAGGAAGAGCGCCAACGCTCCGAGCCGTGGAGCCATGAGGTCGACCCCTCCCCGTCCGAGTCGCCAAGAAGCCGGTGATGCCAGCGTCACACGGGGTGACAAATCCGGCATCCCGGCTGATTCCTGGCTACCCGGAACGGGTGGCTGTCATGTCGCGCACGGGGACACGCCCGCTATCGCGTGAGCGTGAGCAGCACCTTCCCCACATGCCCGCTCTCCTCGAGCACCCGGTGCGCCGCTGCCGCCTCGCTCGCCGGCAGCGTCCGGTCGACCACCGGCCGGACGCGGCCCGCGCCGATCAGCGGCCAGACGTGCTCGCGTACGGCCGCGACGATCGCCGCCTTCTCGCCGAGCGGGCGCGCCCGCAGCGAGGTCGCGGTGATCGCGGCGCGCTTGCTCAGGAGCGCGCTGAGGTTGAGCTCTCCCTTGACGCCGCCCTGCAGACCGATGATGGCGAGCCGCCCGTTCACGGCCAGCGCCTTGATGTTCCGGTCCAGGTATTTGGCGCCCATGATGTCGAGGATCACGTCCGCGCCCGCGCCGTCCGTCGCCCGGCGCAGTTCCTCGACGAAGTCCTGCTCGCGGTAGTCGATGAGGATGTCGGCGCCGAGCTCGGCGCAGCGCTCCAGCTTCTCCTTGCCGCCGGCGGTCACCGCGACCTTGGCGCCGATGGCCTTGGCCAGCTGGATCGCCATGGTGCCGATCCCGCTCGCGCCGCCGTGGACGAGAAGCGTCTCGCCGGGGCGCAGATGGGCCACCATGAACACGTTGGACCAGACGGTGCAGACGACCTCCGGCAGCGCGGCCGCCTCGACCAGACCGACGCCGTCCGGAACTGGCAGCAACTGCCCTGCCGGTACGGCCACTTGCTCGGCGTATCCGCCGCCCGCGAGCAGCGCGCACACCTCGTCGCCCACGGACCAGCCGCTCACGCCGGGGCCGAGCGCGCTGATCCGCCCGGAACATTCGAGGCCCGGATACGGGGACGCCCCGGGCGGCGGGTTGTAGAAGCCCTGCCGCTGCAGCAGATCTGCACGGTTGACCGCGCTCGCGGCCACCTCGACGAGGACTTCGCCCTCACCGGGTACGGGATCGGGGACCTCGGCCCACTGGAGCGCCTCGGGTCCGCCGGGTTCGGGGATCGTGATCGCATACATGCGGGCGAGGCTACTCGCCCCGCGCGTACGGCGGTTGAGCCAGGCCCGGGCCGTTGCTGCTGGGCCCGGGCCGTTGCCGCTCGGCCCGGACATTCACTGCTGGGCCCGGCCCGTCTCCTGCTGGCCCGGGCCGTTCACTGCCGGCCCGGGCCGTTCACCGCTTGGCCGGGCCGTTCACCGCGTGGCCAGGGGCCGTCTACTGCTGCGGCAGCGGCCGGGTGTCCGGGGGCTGCGGGGTGGACGGGGTGGCCCGGACGATGGTGATCAGGCGGTCCGTCAGCTGCAGCGGCGACGCCGAGGGGTCGTCGTAGGCGAGCAGTCTGTGCCCGCGCAGCACGCTGACCACCAGGTCCTCGGTCTCCCGCACGCTCTTGCCGACCTCGGCCTTTATCACCGGCCGCTCGACCAGATCGAGTCCGGAGCCCTGCTGGATGAGGTCCTCCATGACCGTGCCCGCGCTGGGGCTGAGCACCGACAGGCCGAGGAGCCGGCCGGCCGCGCTGGCGCTGGTGATGACGGCGTCGGCGCCGGACTGCCTCAGCAGCGGCGCGTTCTCCTCCTCGCGGACCGCCGCGACGATCTTCGCCGAGCGGTTCAGCTGGCGGGCGGTGAGCGCCACCAGGACGGCCGTGTCGTCGCGCTGGGTGGCGATGACGACCTGGCGGGCCTTCTGCAGTTCGGCGCGGAGCAGGACGTCGCTGCGGGTGGCGTCGCCGGCGACACCGACGAAGCCCTCGGCGGTGGCGGCCTCGATCACCTTGTTGCTGGGGTCGACGACCACGATCTGCATCTTCTTCAGACCCGTGGCGCACAGGGTCTGGATCGCCGAGCGGCCCTTGGTGCCGAAGCCGACGACGACAGTGTGGTCACGCAAGGCAGACCTCCAGCGGTTCAGCCGCCACTCCTCCCGGGTGCGTTCCGTGAGGACCTCGAGAGTGGTACCGACCAGGATGATCAGGAAGAGCACACGCAGGGGTGTGATGATGAGGATGTTGACGAGCCGTGCCACGTCACTGGCGGGGGCGATATCGCCGTAGCCGGTGGTGGAGAGGGTGACGGTCGCGTAGTAGAAGGCGTCGAGGAGATCGACTTCGCCGTCGACGTTGTCGTTGTAGCCGTCATGGTCGAACCAGACAAGCAGAGCGGTCGCGACAAGGATGGACAGCGCCATCGTGACGCGCTTGGCGACCTGCCGCAGCGGGCGTTCGACGACCCGCTTGGGTAGATGGATCCGGCCGTTGGTGAGGCGCTCGTCGGCATTGCGCGCCATCACATCGCTGCCGTGTTGTTTCACGTGAAACAGCCTCCCGGCAAAGGAGCCGAGAGCGGCGAGAGCGCCCAGGGCAGATCGAGAATCTCCAGCTCCTGGCCGGGCTTCGCACCGCCCGGCGGTACCACCACGAGTCCGTCGGAGGCGGCGATGCCGCGCAGCATGGCAGGCCCGTTGTAGTGCAGCGGTACGGCTTCGTCGCCGTGCAGGACCACGGGGACGAGCCGGGTGTCGTGCGGGTGGCCGTGGATCTCGTCCCTGGTGGGTGCGTGATACGGCTCGACCGCCGGGTGACCGGAGAGCTTGCGCAGCAGGGGCTCGGCGAGGGTGAGCAGTCCGGAGACGGCGGCGAGCGGGTTGCCGGGCAGGCCCACGAGATGGCGTCCACCGGGGAGTTGAGCCAGCAGCATGGGGTGGCCGGGGCGGACCTGGACGCCGTCCACGAGGAGCTCGGCGCCGAGGCGTCGCAGGGTCGGATGGACGTGGTCGACGGGGCCCGAAGCGGTACCGCCGGTGGTCACCACGAGGTCGGCGGGGGACTCCTTGACGGCCTTCAGTACGGCCTGTGCGTCGTCGCCGAGCCGGCGGACCGCGATGACCTCGGCGCCGAGGCTGCGCAGCCAGGGCGGGAGCATCGGGCCGGGCGCGTCGCGGGTGAGGCCTTCCTGGGGGGGCCCCTCGGTGAGCAACTCATCGCCCAGGATCAGCACTTCGGCCCGCGGCCGGGCAACGACCACGAGTTCGTCGTAGCCCGCCGCGGCCGCGAGTCCGAGCACGGCCGGGGTGACCAGGGATCCGACGGGCAGCAACTGGTCGCCGCTGCGGCACTCCTGGCCGCGCGGCCGGATGTCCTGGCCGTGCACGACCTCGCGCTGCGGATGCAGCCCGCCCTTGTCGTCGGTGATGCCGTGCTCGCTGCGCAGGACGGCGGTGGCCTCCTGCGGTACGCGGGCGCCGGTGGCGATCCGTACCGCCTCACCGTCGGCGAGCGGGCGGGGGCGGGCGTGACCGGCGAGGATTGCCTCCTCGCGGACGTCCCAGGGGCCGGGGCCCGCGACCGCCCAGCCGTCCATGGCGGAGGTGTCGAAGGAGGGCAGGTCGGTGAGGGCGGTGAACGGGGTGGCAAGGATCTGGCCGAGTGCCTCGTCGAGAGGGACGGGGGCGGCGTCGCGGCGTGGCGCCCGTCGGGCGGCCTCGGCGGCTCGGGCGCGGGCCTCGGGCCAGGACGTGGCTCGGGGGTGGTGGTGCTTCTCCTTGTGCCCCGGCTGTGCGGGACCACCGTGCGTACCCGGCATCGACGGAGCCGCCTGTGCTGCGCGGCCCGCCTGACCTGCCGGCTCGGGTGTCCGGCCACCGGGGATCGGGTCGGGGCCCGAACCCGCCCTGGCGGAGGCCTCGTTGACGAGCGCGAGGGCCTCGTCGACCTCCGGGTCACCGTCGTCGACGGGGCCGGCCGGGGCGTATCCGGTCTGCGCGGAGAAGCGCCGGGGCGGCGCGGTGTCCGGCGTACGGCGGCCCGGTCCGGGCGCGGGGTGCCCGCTCACTCCGCGTCCGGCGTGGCGTCGGGGTCCGCCGGCTTGCTGTCGGGCCGGTCCTCGTCGGCCCAGCGGGCGGCGAGAGCGACGGCCTTCCGCGTCGCCTCGGCGGCGGCTTCGGGGCCGCCGCCCCGGCGCGCCGCCCCGGTGCCGCGCCGGAGGGGCGGCGACCGCGCCGCGCGCCTGGCCACGCCGTGCGCGGCGTCGCGCGCGAGGTCGAGGAGCAGGGCGGTGTCGACGTCCAGGTCGAGACCCAGTTCGTCCTTGACTGCGGTGATCCATTCATCCAGCACGCGTTCATGCTCCCTGATCCGTGCCCGGGCCGCGGCGATGTCCTCCCAGGTGTCGCAGTCGAACGCGGCACGGGAGCCTTCCGGCTCGGTCACCCGGGTGAGCGCGAGTCCGGTGGTGAGCAGTCTGAGGGGCAGCCCGGTGAAAGAGCCGTGTTCGGCGCGCAGTCGGTCGAGACCGTGACGCAGCGCACTGCGGCGGTAGACGGCGACGAGGGGCTGGTCGTGGCCGGTGGGGTCGGTGAAGAGGGCGCCGTCGAACGGGGCCCCGGCTGCCGTTTCGGCCGCGTGGAGCGCGCCGATGAGGAGGTCCACGGCCGGCTCGGCGAGGAAGGGGAGGTCCGAGGAGAGGACGAGGACGGGCCGGTCATCCGCGGTACGGTCCGGGTCCGCTGTGCGCTCCGGGCCCGCCGTGCGGTCGGGGCTCGCTGCGTGGCCTGGGTCCGGTGCATGGCCTGGGTCCGCTGCGTGGTTCGGGCTCGCTGCGTGGTCTGAGTCCGGTGCGTGACCTGGATCCACTGCGTGGTCCGAGTCCCCCGCGTGCTCCGACTCCTCTGCGTGGCCCAGCGACCCTGCGTGTTCCAGTGCCCCTGCCTGTTCCAGCGCCTCAACTCCCGCCGCCAGCGCGGCAAGCGGCCCCCCGCCCGCCGGCTCCTCGCGCGCCCACACCACGGGCCGGACCGTGGGCCGCGGCGGCGCGACGACGACCGTGGTGCCCGCCGCGGCGCAGGCGGTGAGCACCCGGTCGAGCAGCGGTCGCCCGCCCACCCGCACGGCGGGCTTGTCGACTCCCCCGAGGCGCTTGGCCGCGCCCCCGGCGAGCACTACGGCGTCATACGAGGTCATCCCCCGAGTATGGGTGCGCGTTGGATCATTGCCACCCCTTCGAACGACCTGGGTACGACGGGACTTCCGTCACCGGGCCCCGAACGGCGGCACCTTCCTGTGGTTACGGAGACAGTCGCCTGGGCGTGAGGCGGCACTCCTCAGTACGTACGTAGACGGTCACGGGAGCGTACGAAGGCGCTCTCCCGTGCGTACGGAGGCACTCGGCACGCCCCCGTACGCACCAGGTCACAGCGACCGCAGCAGCACCGCCGGCTGCTCGACGCAGTCCGCCACGTACCGCAGGAACCCGCCCGCCGTACCGCCGTCGCACACCCGGTGGTCGAAGGTCAGCGACAGCTGGACCACCTGGCGTACGGCCAACTCCCCCTGGTGCACCCAGGGCTTGGCCACGATCCGCCCGATCCCGAGCATCGCGGCCTCGGGGTGGTTGATGATCGGTGTGGAGCCGTCGACGCCGAACACCCCGTAATTGTTCAGCGTGAACGTGCCGCCGGTGAGATCGGCCGGGGTGAGCCGCCCCGCCCGGGCCTCCTCGGTCAGCCGGGCGAACTCACCGCTCAGCGACTCGGCGCCCCGGGACTGCGCGTCCTTCACCACCGGCACGACGAGCCCGCGCTCGGTCTGCGCGGCGAAGCCCAGATGCACCCGGTCGAGCCGCACGATCTCGCGCGCGGCCGTGTCCACCGTGGAGTTGAGCTCCGGGTAGCGGTCCAGCGCGGCCGTGCAGATCCGGCCGAAGAGCGCGAGCAGCGAGATCTTCGGCCCGCCCACCGCGTTCATCGCGGCCCGTGCGTTCATCAGCTCGGTGGCGTCGGCGTCCACCCAGACGGTCACCTCGGGGATCTCGCGCCGGCTGCGGGACAGCTTGTCGGCCACGGCTCCGCGCACCCCGCGCAACGGAGTCCGTGTCTCCCCCTGGGTGCGTACGGGCTCGGCCGGTACGGCGGCGGTCCGCTGTCCGGCCGCCCGTACAGCGTACTCGACATCGGCGCGCAGGATCAGCCCGTCCGGTCCTGATCCGGTCAACTCCCGCAGGTCGAGGCCGTTCTCACGCGCCAGCCTGCGGACGAGAGGAGAGATCACCGGGACGGGACCCTCGGCCGCGAACGGACCGCCGGGCCGGCCGGTGGGCGTCTGCCCCGGAACCGCGTCGAGCGGCGCGGGACCGACAGAAGGCGCCGGACCGACAGAAGGCGCCGGATCAACCGCAGGCGCCGGATCAACCGACCGCGCGGAACCAGCAGGCGGCGCGGAACCAACACCGGACGAAGCCGCCCGCACCCGTCGCCGACGGGCAGGCGCGGCGCCCGTCCCGTACCCGACCAGCACGTTCCCCGACCCCTCGGCCTCACCGTCCACCGACGAGGAAGCCGTATCCGCGGACTCCGCGTCGGAAGGAGCCGAAGCCCCCACCGCCACCGTCAACAGCGGCGCGCCGACCGGCAGTTCCGACCCCTCCTCACCGAAGCGGGCCGTCACCACCCCCGCGTAGGGGCAAGGCACCTCGACCATCGCCTTGGCCGTCTCCACCTCGACCACCGGCTGGTCGATCGCGACCACCTCGCCCACGGACACCAGCCAGCGGACGATCTCCGCCTCCGTGAGGCCCTCGCCGAGGTCGGGCAGCTTGAACTCAAGAACCTGTGCCATCAGCCGACTCCCCCTTCCGACTCCCACTGCAGCCGCGCCACCGCGTCCAGGATCCGGTCGACCCCGGGCAGATGGTGGCGCTCCAACATGGGCGGCGGATACGGGATGTCGAACCCGGCGACGCGCAGCACCGGCGCCTCCAGATGGTGGAAGCACCGCTCGGTGACCCGCGCGGCGATCTCGCCGCCGGGGCCGCCGAAGCCACCCGACTCGTGCACGACCACCGCACGCCCAGTCCTGCGCACGGACGCGCAGACCGTCTCGTCATCGAACGGCACGAGCGAGCGCAGATCGACGACTTCGAGGTCCCACCCCTCGGCCTGCGCGGCCTCGGCCGCCTCCATGCAGACCGGGACCGAGGGCCCGTACGTGAGCAGCGTCGCGCTGCGACCCCGTCGGCGCACCACGGCCCTGCCTATCGGCTCAACGGACGTGGGCGCCTCGGGGTTCCAGGAATCCTTCGACCAGTAGAGCCTCTTGGGCTCCAGGAAGATCACCGGGTCGTCGGAGGCGATCGACGCACGCAGCAGGCCGTACGCGTCCTCGACCGTGGCCGGCGTGACGACATGCAGGCCAGGGGTCGCGATGTAGTACGCCTCGGAGGAGTCGCTGTGGTGCTCGACGCCGCCGATACCGCCGCCGTACGGCACACGGATGGTCAGCGGCAGACTCATCGCGCCCTTGGTGCGGTTGCGCATCTTGGCCACATGCGAGATCAGCTGCTCGAACGCCGGGTACGCGAACGCGTCGAACTGCATCTCCACGACCGGCCGCAGCCCGTACATGGCCATACCCACCGCGGTACCGAGAATCCCGGCCTCGGCGAGCGGGGTGTCGGTGACGCGGTCCTCGCCGAACTCCTTCGCGAGCCCGTCGGTGATCCGGAAGACCCCGCCGAGCGCGCCGACGTCCTCGCCCATCACATGGACGGACGGATCCTCGGCGAGCGAGTCCCGCAGCGCCCGCTGCAGGGCCTGCGCCATGGTGGCGGGCTTCGTCCGGGGGGCCCCCGAAAGGCCGACTGCCGTGCTCATCGCTCCTGCTCCGCTTCCAGCTCGGCCCGCAACTGCTCGGCCTGCTCGCGCAGTTGGGTGGTCTGCCGCGCGTATACGTGGGTGAACAGATCCATCGGATCGAGCACCGGATCCGCGTTCATCCCCTGGCGCAGCGCGGCCGCGAACTCCTCCGCGGAGTCCCGTACGGCCTTGATCCGCTCGTCGTCGAGCAGCCCGCGGCCGGTCAGCTCCCGCTCCATCAGGGCGATCGGGTCATGCGCGCGCCAGGTCTCGACCTCGGCGTCGTCGCGGTACCGGGTCGCGTCGTCGGCGTTGGTGTGCGCGTCCATGCGGTACGTCACGGCCTCGACGAGGGTCGGACCGTGGCCCGCGCGTGCGTTCCGTACCGCCTCGCTCAGGACCTCGTGCACCGCGGCCGCGTCATTGCCGTCGACCAGGCGGCCCGGCATCCCGTAGCCGACGGCCTTGTGGGCCAGCGACGGGGCGGCGGTCTGCTTGGCCAGCGGCACGGAGATCGCGAAGCCGTTGTTCTGCACGAGGAAGACGACGGGGGCCTTCCACACGGCCGCGAAGTTCAGCGCCTCGTGGAAGTCGCCCTCGCTGGTGCCGCCGTCGCCGACCATGGCGAGCGCCACGACATCGTCGCCCTTGAGGCGCGCGGCGTGCGCGAGGCCCACGGCGTGCGGGAGCTGGGTGGCGAGCGGGGTGCTCAGGGGGGCTATGCGGTGTTCGTACGGGTCATAGCCGGTGTGCCAGTCGCCGCGCAGCAGACCGAGGGCCTGCACGGGGTCGAGCCCGCGGGCGACGGCGGCGAGGGTGTCGCGATAGCTGGGGAAGAGCCAGTCCCGCTCCTCGAGGACCAGGGCGGCGGCGACCTCGGCGGCCTCCTGGCCCGTGGTCGAGGGGTAGACGGCGAGGCGGCCCTGCTTGGTGAGGGCGGTCGCCTGCGCGTTGTAGCGCCGGCCGCGCACCAACTCCCCGTACAGCTTCAGCAACAGAGCGGAGTCGGGCTTGTCCGCCGCACTCGTGCCCAGAACCCGGTAAGGCTCCGGGTCCGGCAGCAGCGGGGCAGGGTCCGTGCGGGGCTTCCAGGCGGGCGGCGGCGTGGGCTGGTGGACCCCCCGCTGCTCCATCACCGGTGTGCCGTGTTCTGTACGCGTGGACACCGCTTGCACCTCCTTGTGGGAGCGGCTCGGCGGCTCCTCGTGGGAGCTGCCTCGGCAGCGCGGTTGTGATGCGCCTCACCAACCGATTGTTCGGTCGCCGACACATTTTGGCTACAGGCCCCTCCAGGCTGTGGACAAACGGTTCTCCACAGCCTGGGATAGATGCATTACGTCCATGGTAGGGAGGCGGGGGGACATGGCATCTGAACGAATGGCCGAGGACGGATCCTCGAGGCCCCCGGAGGCCGCGCAGACCGGGGGCGTACCGGACTCCCCCGAGACCGAGATCCCGCCGCGCCCGCTGGACTCGATCGACCGGTCGATCCTGCGAATGCTGCAGACGGACGGTCGCGCCTCGATACGCTCCGTGGCCGAGCACGTCCATGTCTCACGCGCCAATGCGTACGCCCGTATCAACCGCTTGATCGAGGACGGCGTGATCCGTGGCTTCGGCGCCCGGGTCAACCACGAGCGCGCGGGTCAGGGCGCATCCGCCTACATCACCCTGAAGATCGTCCAGAACTCGTGGCGCACGGTCCGCGAGCAGCTGCGCGCGCTGCCGGGAGCGGCCCATATCGCCCTGGTCAGCGGCGACTTCGACGTTCTGCTCCTGGTCCACACCCCGGACAACCGCACCCTGCGCGAGCTCGTCCTGACCAGACTCCAGTCCATGCCGGAGATCCTGAGCACGCGCACGCTCCTGGTCTTCGAGGAGACGGATCTGGATCCAGAGGCCTAGGCCTGGTCATGACGGGTCCGGATACGGAGGAGCGCCGGGCCCGCGCATGACGGGCCTGGATACGGAGCCCCAGGCCCACGCCCGACGGGTCTGGATCCCGGGGCCGGAGCGACGCATCATGGTGGCCATGACCGCATCGAGCACCGAGTGGATCACTGTCGCGGCGTACGAGAACGCGTCCGGCCGCCCGACGCCCATGGCGGCCCTCCGCGCTTGACTGCGTGACCGCGGCATCGACTGGATGCCTTTCGCCCAGGACGAGATCCGCTGTGATCACCTGTGCGGCATCGGCCCCGACGGGCACTGGCACGGCTGGTTCGCGGTCCATGTCGACGGCGCCGCCCTGCGGCGGTCCGGACTCCACCCCGACCAGCCCAGCGCCATGGTCAACGGCCCCTCACCGCCCGGGTGGTGGCATGCCGCGGCGGAGCGGCACGCCCGCTGAGCACCGAAACGCTCAGTCCTCGACCCGCAACCCGCGGAACGCCAACTGCACCACCGCGTCCGCGATTTCGGCCTCGTCCGCACCCCGGGCCTCCGGGCGGAACCACTCCACCAGCGAGTTGATCATTCCGAAGAGCAGCCGGGTCGCGAGCCGGGCCTCCACGTCACCGCGCAGATCGCCCTCGGCGATGGCGGCCTTGAGGAGATCGGCGACCCGGTGGTCGAAGTCACGGCGGCGGTCCATCGCCCAGCGCTCGGTCTCGGTGTTGCCGCGGACGCGCAAGAGCAGTGTCACGTACGGGAGTTCGGTGGTCAGAACGCCGACCATGCGCCGTGT
This sequence comes from Streptomyces sp. N35, assembly GCF_016464295.1. NCBI lineage: Bacteria > Bacillati > Actinomycetota > Actinomycetes > Kitasatosporales > Streptomycetaceae > Streptomyces > Streptomyces sp. N35. Next base: position 39,822 of record NZ_JAEIMH010000049.1, read on the forward strand.
GACGTGCTCGAGCCGGTCCACCGCACGGCCCTCGCGCGCCTCGGTCTCGTCGAGGATGCCGAAGAGCCCGTCGAGCGCACGGCTCACGGCGCGGCGCAGGAGCTCCTCCTTGCCTGCGACGTGGTGGTAGATCGAGGACTTGGAGATCCCGGCCGCCTTGGAGAGGTGCTCCATGGAGGTGCCGTCGTATCCGCGCTCGATGAAGACCTGGACGGCTACGGCGAGGAGCGTCTCGGGGGTGTAGGTGTCGCGTCTGGCGGTGGTCATCGGTGGTCCTCGGCGATCTTGGCGGTCCCGCGGTGGTACAGCCCGACCGAGGGCCCGTAGCGGCCCGTCGGATGGGCCTGGTGCAGCTCATCCAGTACGTTCACGAAGGTCAGGTCCCTGCTGCTGTCGGACCACGCGAGCAGTCCCACCGGGTAGTTGACCCCGAGCCGCATCGCGGTGTCGATGTCGTCGGCGCTCGCGATCCCCCGGCCCGCCGCGTCCGCGGCGAAATCGACGAGCATCGCGACCGTCCGGGCCACGACAAGACCGGGAACATCGCCGAGCAGCGTCACCTTCTTGCCCAGGGCCTGGAAGAACCCCGTCGCCTCCGCGACCGTCCGCTCGGACTCCTGCGGGCCCGCCCCGAGCGCGATCCGGGTCGCGGCACGGTAGTCGAAGGACCAGTCGAAGTGCACACCATCGGGGTACGCGCCCGGGAACGAGCCATCGGCAAGGAACAACCGCCCGCCGCCGGGCAGTTTGATCAGCGCTTCGTGATCGTCGTCCTCGAAATCGACCTCGATGCCGGCCTCCTGGGCCATCTGCACCAAGGGTTTGGCGATCCCCAGGTCACCGCGGACGGTGATGCTCCGCGGCGCGTCGGCGGGCGGCTCGGTGCGCGGCTCGGGACGCGCCGCCCCCTCCTCGTACGAGAACCATCCCTGACCGGACTTACGGCCCAACCGGCCCGACTGGACGAGCCGTTGCTGCGCGAGGGACGGCGTGAACTTGGGGTCCTGGAAGAAGGACTCCCAGACCGAGCGCGTCACCGCCTCGTTGACGTCCTGGCCGATCAGATCGGTGAGCTCGAAGGGCCCCATCCTGAAGCCGCCGCACTCGCGCAGCACCGCGTCGATGGTGGCGGGATCGGCGGCGCGCTCCTCGTACAGGCGGAACGCTTCCGCGTAGAAGGGGCGGGCGATGCGGTTCACGATGAAGCCGGGGGTGTCGGCCGAGCGGACCGGGGTCTTGCCCCAGGCACGGGCGATGCCGTACGCGCGTGACGCGGCGGCCTCGTCGGTCGCGTACCCGCTGACGATCTCGACGAGGGGCAGCAGCGGCGCGGGGTTGAAGAAGTGCATGCCGACGAACCGGCCGGGGACGCGCAGGGCGCCGGCGATCGCGGTGACGGAGAGGGAGGAGGTGTTCGTGGCGAGCAGGCACTCGTCGGAGACGGTCTTCTCCAGCTCCCTGAAGAGCTCCTGCTTCACGGCGAGTTGCTCGGTGACGGCCTCGATGACCAGGCCGCAGTCGAAGAGCGCGCCCAGGGACGTCACGGGCACGAGCCGCGAACGTGCCTGGTGGCGGGCGCCGGAGGTGAGACGGCCCTTCTCCACCAGCCTGTCCAGGCGCGCGGTGATGTCCCCGACCGCCTCCTTGGCCCGGCCCGGCGCCGCATCGTGCAGATACACGTGATGGCCGGCCAGGAGCGCGACCTGGGCGATGCCCTGGCCCATGGTGCCGGTGCCGATCACGGCCACGGACAAGGCGGCCGGCGCGGGCACGCGGTCCTGCACGGGCTCGGACTCGGGAACGCGGTCCTGCGCGAGCCCCGACTCGGGAACGCGGTCCTGCACGGGCCCTGACTCGGGAACGCGCTCCTGCTGCTCCGAGGCGGCGCGGTCGCTTGCTGTCATGTCCGCGATCCTCCCGTATGGGTTTTCCACAGGTTCCCCGGACCCCCTTGTCCCGACCGATCGTTCGGTTACTCTAGCTCTCGTCGCACCTCCCTGCCCAGCAGCTCTCACCGCGGCGCCGCCCAGCAGCGCCGCACGCCCGTCACCGTCCCAGCTCACCGGTTCACCGTCGAACCGGCATGAGGAGGAGTTGGTCTCCATGGCCGCCGCCGAGCTCACCGCTCAACAGCTGACCGAGAAGCACAACCCCACGCTCTTCAAGGCGCTGGACGCCATCGCCACGCGCGCCTACTGGTCGCCGCACCCCGAGCACCCCAAGGCGTACGGAGAGGGCTCCCCCTTCGAAGGCAGCCTGAGCGCCGCCGACGGCAAGGCCGCCTTCGACGCGCTGCTCGGCAGCCGGTTCGACCTGGGCCAGCCGGGCACCGACGGCTGGACGGGCGGCTCCGGGAGCGGTGAAGTCTCGCCGTACGGCATCGAGTTGGGCGTCGAGTATCCGCACGCGGATCCCGACGTGCTGCTGCCCGCCATGCGCGCGGCGATCCCGGCCTGGCGCGACGCCGGACCGGAGCTGCGCGCCGTCGTCTGCCTGGAGATCCTGGCGCGGATCAGCGCGCGCACCCATGAGTTCGCGCACGCGGTCATGCACACCAGTGGCCAGGCCTTCATGATGGCGTTCCAGGCCGGCGGGCCGCACGCCCAGGACCGGGGCATGGAGGCGGTCGCGTACGCCTATGCCGAGCAGGTGCGCACGCCGGGTGCGGCGGAGTGGAGCAAGCCGCAGGGCAAGCGGGATCCGCTCAACCTGAGCAAGCAGTTCACGGCCGTGCCGCGCGGCATCGCGCTGATGATCGGCTGCAACACCTTCCCGACGTGGAACGGGTATCCGGGCCTCTTCGCCTCCCTCGCCACCGGCAACCCGGTGGTGGTCAAGCCCCACCCGCGCGCGGTCCTGCCGCTCGCGCTCACCGTGCGGGTGGCCCGCGAGGTCCTCGGCGAGGCCGGCTTCGACCCCAACCTCGTGTGCCTCGCCACCGAGAACCCGGGCGAGGGCATCGCCAAGACCCTGGCCGTACGGCCGGAGATCCGGATCATCGACTACACCGGCTCCACCGCCTTCGGCGACTGGCTGGAGACCAACGCCCGCCAGGCACAGGTCTACACGGAGAAGGCCGGCGTCAACACGGTCGTCATCGACTCGACCGCCAACTACAAGGGCATGCTGTCCAACCTGGCTTTCTCCCTCTCCCTCTACAGCGGCCAGATGTGCACGACCCCGCAGAACCTGCTGATCCCCCGCGACGGCATCACCACGGACGCGGGCCCCAAGTCGTACGACGAGGTGGTCACGGACATCGCCGGCGCGGTCTCCGGACTGCTCGGCGACGACGCCCGGGCGAATGCGCTGCTCGGCGCGCTGGTCAACCCGGATGTGAAGGCCCGCCTGGAGGCGGCACCCGGCCTCGGTGAAGTCGCCCTGGCCACAAGGGAAGTCGAGAACCCGGAGTTCCCGGGCGCGGTCGTGCGCACACCGGTGATCGTCAAGCTCGACGGCACCAAGCCCGACGCCGAGGCCGTGTACCTCAGCGAGTGCTTCGGCCCGGTCTCCTTCGCGGTCGCGGTCGACTCGTCGGCGGACGCGGTGGAGCTGCTCCGGCGCACGGTGCGGGACAAGGGCGCGATGACGGTCGGCGCGTACACCACGTCGGACGAGGTGGAGCGCGCCGTGGAGGAGGCCTGCCTGGAGGAGTGCGCCCAGCTCTCGCTGAACCTGACGGGCGGGGTCTACGTCAACCAGACCGCGGCCTTCTCCGACTTCCACGGCTCGGGCGGCAACCCGGCAGCGAACGCGGCCCTGTGCGACGGAGCGTTCGTATCGAACCGGTTCCGGGTGGTCGAGGTACGCCGAGAGACCACCTGAGCCCCACGCACTGAGGGTGCGGGGCGGGGGGCGCCGGCGTGTTGGGGGTGCAGCAGGCACCTCAGCCTGCTAGCGGGGTGCAGGGGGCGCAGCCCCCGCTGGGGTGCTTGGGGCAGCGCCCCAAGAAAACAACCCGCCCCGCCCCGCGGGGGTCCGGGGGGGGGGCCCCCCCCCTCGGGGGGGGGGGGGGGGGGGGGAGGAGCCCGCCCCCCGGGCCCCCCCCCCCCCCCCCC